>JAJDEH010000459.1 GCA_029259935.1 Planctomycetota bacterium | reverse complement strand
GACCGTGCTCGCACCGCGCATCGCCGACCCGCACGCATCCTCGGTCGACTTCTACTACAAGTTGGAGAACGCCGACGGGCGGTTCTACCCTGGTCAAAAGTTGATGGTGACGCTCGCCATGAAAAGCCAAGAAAAGAGCCTCGTCGTACCCTGGTCGGCCGTCTTGTACGACATCCATGGCGCAGCTTGGGTCTACGAGCAAACCGAGCCGCAAACCTATGAGCGACGCCGGGTTGAATTGAAGTACATCGACAGCGGCCGCGCGGTACTCTCGGCGGGACCCAAGCCTGGATCGAAAATCGTGACCGACGGGGCGGCGGAACTGTTCGGCCGTGAGTTTTGGTACATCATCAAGAGCGGTGAAAGCGGCCACTAGCGCGTCCCCGAACGGCAGGCGAGCGGGTTCCGAGTCAAAACGACTTCCGGACCCTCGACACACACACGGAATCAGCAACTCATGCTCCGCACCATCGTCTCCACCTCGTTGAAAAAACCGATCCTCGTCCTTGGATGCGCGGCGGCGCTAATGATCGTCGGTTTTCAATCGCTGCGGAACGCGCCGCTGGACGTATTTCCCGAATTCGCGCCGCCCCTGGTGGAGATCCAAACGGAAGGTCCCGGACTATCGGCGGAGGAAGTCGAAAGTCTGATCACCGTGCCGTTGGAAACCGCCCTCAATGGCACCACGCGTTTGAAGACGATTCGCTCCAAGTCGGTCATGGGCTTGTCGTCGATCGTGCTGATCTTTCAAGACGGAACCGATTTGATGGAAGCGCGCCAGTTGGTTCAAGAACGGTTGGCCACCGAAGCAGCGCGTCTGCCCGCGGTGGCCCACCCGCCGGTCGTACTTTCACCGCTCTCGTCGACCAGCCGCGTGCTCAAAATCGGCATCTGGTCCAAGAAGGATGAAGACGGCAACAGCCGAGTCACGCAAATGGACATGACCGAACTGGCGCGATGGACCATTCGGCCACGATTGATGTCGGTTTCCGGCGTGGCGAACGTGGCCATTTGGGGCCAGCGAGATAAACAGTTCCAGGTACTCGTGAATCCCGAGCGGCTTCGCGCTCATGCCGTGACCTTGGCACAAGTCGAAAAGGCGGCCGGTGATGCCGCGGAAGTTTCCGGCGGCGGTTTTGTCGATACGCCTAATCAACGACTGGCCGTGCGACATCGTTCACCCATCGTTAAGCCTGAAGACCTCGCCCGCACGGTGGTGGCCTTTCGTGGCGGCTCGCCGATTCGCCTGGGGGACGTGGCCGAAGTGACCATTGGTCATCCCCCGCCCATTGGCGACGCCATCGTGAACGACGAGCCGGGCCTGTTGCTCATCGTCGAAAAGCAACCCTGGGGCAATACGCTCGACGTCACACACGAAGTCGAGGCGGCGATGAAGGAACTCGAACCAGGGCTTCAGGACGTACACGTTGATTCGACCATCTTCCGCCCCGCGACATTCATTGAACGCTCGTTGGAGAATTTGAGCTGGGCGATGTTGATCGGCTGCATTTTGGTGATGGTCATTCTATCCGCCTTTCTGTTCGACTGGCGGACCGCACTGATCAGCTCGACCGCCATTCCGCTGTCCTTGGTCGCGGCAGCCGTGGTCCTGCGCTGGTTCGATGTCACCATCAACACGATGGTGCTGGCCGGTTTGGTGATCGCGCTGGGCGAAGTCGTCGACGACGCCATCATCGACGTGGAAAACATCGTTCGCCGCTTGCGTCTGAACCGCGAGGCTGCCACCAAGCGGACCGCTTGGCGTGTGGTGCTGGACGCGTCGCTTGAAGTTCGCAGTGCTGTCGTGTACGGCAGTTTCACTGTGATGCTGGTCATCTTGCCGGTCTTTTTCCTTGAGGGGCTGGCGGGGGCCTTTTTCCGTCCGCTGGCGATGGCGTACGTGCTGGCGATCTCGGCTTCGCTTCTGGTAGCGCTAACAGTGACGCCGGCGTTAAGCCTGCTGCTGCTGCCGGGCGCGGTGGAACGGCACCGCGAGTCGCCCTTGATTTCGTGGCTCAAGAAGCCTTATCGCGCGATGCTGCCAACGTTCATCGGGCGGCCAGGCACGACGGTCATGGGATTCGTGCTTGTCGTGGTGGGCGCGGTCGCCAGCATTCCTTTGTTGGGTGAAGAGTTCATGCCCAACTTCAAGGAAACCGATTTTCTGATGCACTGGGTCGAAAAGCCTCCCACCTCGATCGAAGCGATGGATCGGATAACGGTGGAGGTCAGCAAAGAGCTGCGCGGTATCGAGGGAGTCCGCAACTTTGGCTCGCACATTGGCCGAGCGGAAGTGGCCGACGAGATCTATGGCCCGGAGTTCACGGAACTTTGGATCAGCCTCGACGAAGATGTCGACTACGACGGCACGATCGCGAAAGTACAAGAGACCGTCAACGGCTACCCTGGCTTGCGACGCGACTTGTTGACGTACTTGCGTGAACGAATCAAGGAAGTACTGACCGGGGCCAGCGCGAGCATCGTGGTGCGTATTTATGGCGATGATCTCGCCAAGCTTCGCGAGCATGCTCGCCGCGTACATGACGCCATGGCCCAAGTGAAAGGGGTCAGCGACTTGAAGACGGAATCGCAAGTCCTGGTTCCGCAGATTGAAGTGACCATGAAACCGGAGTTCGCCGAGCAATTCGGTTTGACGGCTGGCGACATCCGTCGCACGGCGGCCACCATTATCAGGGGCACCAAGGTTGGCGAGGTGTTCGAAAAGCAGAAAGTATACGACGTGGCGGTTTGGGGCACGCCCGAGATGCGAGGCGATGTGATCGCGCTGCGCGAGCTGCTAATTGACACGCCTACCGGTGGCCACGTTCCCTTGGGCGACGTGGCCGACGTGCGAATTGTCGGCGCATCCAACGCGGTCAAACGCGAGGCCGCCTCGCGACGCATCGACGTGACCTGCAATGCCACTGGGCGAGATTTAGGCAGCGTTGCCACGGACGTCAAGCAGGCCGTTCTCAAACTAGAATGGAAAGACCAAGCGTACTATCCGGTGTTTCTCGGTGAATACACGGCCCAAACCGAATCGCGCCGCCGTATCACGTGGGTCGGACTTTTCGCCGTGGCCGGGATCGTGGCACTCATTTACTCCGAATTCCGCAGTTGGCGGCTGGTGCTGTTGGTAATGCTCAGTTTCGTGTTCGCATTCGTGGGCGGCATGATCGGAGCCTGGGTTGGCGGAGGAGCGATTTCCTTGGGCTCGCTGGTCGGCTTCATCACCGTGTTTGGTATCGCGGTGCGCAACGGGATCATGCTGGTAAGCCATTATCGACATCTGGAAGAAAAAGAAGGCATGACCTTTGGCACTGAATTAGCCATTTGTGGAGCCGAAGAACGCTTGGCACCGATTCTCATGACCGTGCTGACCACCGGGTTGGCGCTCGTCCCGCTGATCATTGCTGGCAATAAGCCGGGACATGAGATTGAATATCCCATGGCGTTGGTGATTCTGGGCGGGCTCATCAGTTCGATGGTGATGAATCTGTTCTTCATGCCTGCTCTGTACCACGCGTTTGGCAAGGTCGCCGTCCGTCCAAACTAGCAAACCGAGAATTCGGATTCCGTCCGTGAAGCCGTGAGCCGTCAGGCCTGGAATTCGCAGCGGCGGCGGATTGCGACCCCGCGCCAATCTCTTGACAAGCTATATATCGCTACGCTATATATAGATGAAACATCCATGGAGGCGCGATGGCCAAGACGGAGAAGTTTCAACGGGACTTGTTGCGAGGAAGCCTGGATTTGATGGTGCTTTCGGTGCTGGCCGACGGCGCGAAATATGGCTATCTGATCCAAAAGGAAATTCGCGAGGCAAGCTCGGACCAAGTCGGGATGCAGGCGGGCACGCTGTATCCGCTGCTGCACCGGCTGGAAGCGGACAAGTTGATTCGCAGTCGCTGGGACGATTCGACCGGCCGACGAAGGAAGTGGTACGACTTGACCGCCCTAGGCAAGCGGCGGCTCAAGCGTCAGGCCGAACAATGGTCGGAGTATGCTCGGTGCGTTTCGCGTTTGCTCGCTTCGGTGCTGGATATTCCTCCAGAGCCGGCGTGACCCACAATTCGCTTTTCAAATAGGACGTATTCATGTCCGACAACGAATTCGATCAATATTTGTCGCTGCTGAGCAGCTTGTTGCGTTTGGACCCCGCGCAACGGGACTCCATCTCTGGCGAGCTGCGCGATCACATGGAAGAGCGTCTCGGTGAATTATTGGAACAGGGGATCGATCGGGAGCAAGCCGTCTCGATCGCATTGGAAGAGTTCGGTGACGCGGCCGGTCTGGCCGCGCAATTTGTCTCGATTTCACGGCAACAGAGAAAGAGGTGGATCATGCGTATTACGACGGGATCGGCTTTGGCGGTCGTAGGCCTTATCGCTTTGGCACTTGTCTTCTGGCCCGTTTCGGAAGGCGGCCCGACAGCAACCACGGTGATTGCTCAGGAAGCCGGCGGTGGAGGAAACCCGTTTGCGGGCGGCCCCGGAGCCCAAGCGAAAGAAAAGAAATCGGAACCCACCATTGAAGAGAACAACAAGGAAACGGAACAGAAGTTGGCTAAACGAGTTCCCGCGGAGTTCTTGGAGACTCCGCTGTCGGACGTGGTGGCTTATCTGAGCGACGTGGCGGATGTTTCGTTCTACATCAATCGCCGTGCCATCGAGGAAGGGGGAAATACCGCGGAGGATCAGCCCATTACGATCGATCTGGCGCGAGTGCGAATTGACATGCTGCTGGACCTCGTGCTCAGCCAACTTGATTTGGACTACATCGTCCGCGACGGAATCGTGATCATTACGACTCCGCAAGATGTCGAAAATGTCGCGGAGGTGCGGGTGTACAACTGCCGCGACCTGCTTGCGCTGCCAGCACGGGGAAATAAGCGAACCGTACCCGGAAGTGCCGCTGCTGGCGCGGATTACGGTGGTGGCGCGGGGGCATTCGCAGCGGACATTGGTGGCGGTCCTGCTGGGGGCGGTCCTGCTGGGGGCGGTGGGCGTAGAAGCGATCCAAGCGGTGCCGGTTTTGTTCCTGGCGGTGACGGGCAGATCGTCGGAAAGCCCAGGCCGGCGGCCGACGAGTTGATCCAATTGGTGACCAATACCGTGATGCCTCATAGCTGGTCGGAAGTTGGCGGGCCAGGAACGATCGGCGAGTTTCAGGGCTTGCTCGTTATCAATCACAACCCTCGAGTGCATCGCCATATCGAACAACTTCTGGAGATGATGCGGTCGGCGAATGAGGATAAGTCCGGCTCGGCTGTCCGGCCTAAGTATTAGTCACCTTCATGGTGGCTTGCTTCGCCAGACGGTGTTCCAATTCGTAATTCACAATTCCCAACGCCGCATTATGATAATGCGGCGTTTTGTTTGTAGCACTTCGATAATGGCTTCATCGATCGGCACAATATTGAAACGTTTTCCCGGACGGCTCGACTTGATGCCGGCGGAAGATCTCGGTTCGGCCGGAGGTTTCAGCGGCGCGCGGTTTTGGCGAATTCGAGCGGAAGGGCAAACGTATGGCCTGCGGCGCTGGCCCCGCGAACACCCCGACCCGCGGCGGCTGGAGTATATTCACTCGGTGTTGCGGCATGTCGCGGAAAACGGCTTCGATAAGATTCCGCTGCCAGTTCTTTGCCAGGATGGGCGATCGTCCGTTGTGGAAGACGGGCATTCATGGGAACTCACGCCGTGGTTACCGGGCCGAGCCGACTTTTGTGAACAGCCAAGTGACACTCGACTGCGAGCTTGCATGCAAGCGTTAGCGAGATTTCATCTGGCGGCCGCAACACATCCCTCCGCGCGACCCGCGGGCCGGCCCTCGCCCGGAATTCAAAAGCGGCGCGATCAATTGCAAGATCTCTGTTCGGGCCGCCTCAAACTCGTGGCCGGAAGTGTCAAGCGGGGCGATTGGCCGGAACTTCCAGCGCGGGCCAACAAGCTGCTCACTTTGTTTCCGCGTTGTGCACCGTCGCTGACGGAGAAACTGAGAGAGGCGTCGACACTCTCGGTTCCTTTGCAGCCGGTGATTCGGGACATTTGGCACGACCACGTACTCTTTGTCGGGGATGAAGTGAGCGGTATCGTCGATTTTGGAGCGATGCGCGTCGAAAGCGTCGCCGGTGATATCGCGAGGCTGCTCGGCAGCTTGATCGCCGATGATGAAATTCGCCGGCAAGCCGGTTTGGGCTACTACACCGACATTCGGCGGCTGAGTCGCGAAGAGGCTGCGTTGGTCGAGGTGTTTGACAAGAGCGGCGTGCTGCTTTCGGGCCTGAACTGGCTGGACTGGATTTACGTTCAAGGCCGCCAATTTGAGGACCGTGAGAGGATTCTGATCCGCTTGGATCAAGCGATTTGCCGCCTGGAATTGCTGGCGGCAGCCGGCTTCCAAGCGACCTGATCGGAGAACCGTCGGGCCGCCGCCGGCGTAATGCAAAGTGCCAGCACCCACCGCGAATCGAACCATTTGTTGGCTAAATCACGGTCAACGGGCAGTGGTCGCTCGATAATACCAAGGTAACCGGAGCCAACGGTCGGAATTCGATCTTGTCCTCCAATTGAAGACGATCCGTCTGGCGGACGATAATTTTAGCGGGCAAAATGTAAGAACTCCTGTCTGGCGAGCGTCGCATAGATTGACCCTTTCCAGTCTGAACCACTAAAATTTCCGTGTAGTTTTCGCTCAATCATCAAATCACGAGGCAGACAATGATGTCCTCCCGTTTGTTTTTTCTCCTTGCCGGCATGACGGTCGTGACCCTGACGTCGCCCGCCGCGGCGCAGCTCGACTTCGGCAGCCAATTTGGAACGGGCGGTGGCGGCGCGGAAGGCGGGGAAGTTGAATTTTCGGGCAGTTTTCAACTGACCGAGGGCAGCCTCGACGGCGTCTTGTCAATCACGGCCAAGATCGCCCCCAAATGGCATATCTATTCAACCACCCAGCTCAAGGGTGGGCCGAGAAAGTCCGAGCTGACTTTCGTCAAGTCACAGGAGGTCGAATCAGTCGGCAAGTTTTCACCCGATCACGACCCGCACGTTCATACGCCGACGTTCGACGACGGCAAGCCGATTTTCCCGGTCGCCAGCGAAGAGTTCCAAGACAAGGTGACCTGGACCGCGCCGATTCGCCTAGCGCCAGGAACGGATCCGTCCAACGTGACCATGACCATCATTTACGATGGCCAAGTTTGCGCCGAAGCCGACGAAGGGGGCGCATGCATCAACATCGACGAGCGCAGCATCGAAGCCGAGTTCGCCGGCTACATCAAGGTCACGACACCATCCGGAGAGTACCGAGCGGAGAACTCACACGCTTTGATCAAAGGACACATCGAGCCCAGCGTCGTCAAACCGGGCGACACGGTGAACATCGTGCTGACTGCCGAGATGGACGAAGATTGGCACATTTACCACTTTGCTACCCAGAAAGACGAAGACTCCTCGAACGTGCCGACGCTGATCGGCTTGACAAAAACAAACCAATGGCCCGCAAAGACGCCGGTCGCGTCGGCGGAACCTAAAATCCACGAACAAGGTGGGAAACAGTTGCTTCCTTATCACGAGGACGAAGTGACTTGGACAATCAAGGTTCAGGTTCCACGCGAAGCCGAGGAGGGCAACTACACATTACGTGGCCTGATGGTCTACCAAACTTGCACGATTGCGTGCGACGCCCCAACCGCCGCAACATTTGAGGGCTCGGTGACGGTGGGTCCCGATAGCGTGGGTGGACAGTCGCCTCTTGAATTCCAAGCCACCGGCTTCCGAAAAGCGATCGGGACTGCGACGAGCATGGAGTGGTCCGATGGCACCACATTTGAGTTGGGTCAGCTCCACATCTATCTAGGAGCGGCGTTTCTGGCCGGTTTGATTTTGAATGTGATGCCGTGCGTCTTGCCGGTGATTGGGTTGAAGATCATGTCGTTTGTCCACCAAGCCGGCCAAAGCCGAGGTCGCATCATCGCCCTCAACCTGTGGTACACCCTCGGTATGCTGATGGTGTTTTGGTCGATCGGAATCGCGGCCGTGGCCCTTCGATTGACACAAAACGGCAAACTTTCGTGGGCCGAACAGTTTCAGTATCCAGCATTCAGTATTACCCTGACGTCCGTTGTGTTCGTGTTTGGCCTGTCGCTGTTTGGAGTATGGGAAATTCCGATTCCTGGTTTTGTGGGATCGGGCAAGGCGGACGCGATCGCCTCGAAGGAGGGTCCGATCGGAGCGTTCTTTAAAGGTGTTTTGGCGACCCTGCTGGCAACGCCGTGCACGGGTCCGTTCCTGGGAGTTGCCGTGGCGTTTGCGATTGCCGCGCCACCCTGGATAACCTTTTTGTGCTTTACCGCGATGGGACTGGGCATGGCCTCGCCCTATCTCGTGATCGGGATGTTTCCAGGTTTGGCAAAAGCGCTGCCCAAGCCCGGACCGTGGATGGAAACCTTCAAGCAGCTTATGGGTTTCGTTTTGATGGGTACGGTCGTCTTCTGCTTGGGCTTTGTCGGCGATAAGTATCTCACATCAACCATGGTGTTGCTGATGGGGCTGGCCATGGCCTGTTGGATCGTCGGTCGCATTTCCGTTTCGGCGACCTTTAACGAGAAAGTTCGCTCGTGGGCGTTTGGAGGATTTGTCGCCACCCTGTTCGGGCTGTTTGGGTTCTTCGTGATCATTTCGCCTTATGAGTTGAACTGGCAGCCTTATTCACGAGTTACCCTCGACGAGCATGTGGAAAAGGGCCATACCGTCCTCGTCGACTTTACAGCGGACTGGTGAATGACCTGCAAGACAAATGAGCGGTCCGCTCTAAACACTTTCAAGACGAGAGCCCTGGTTGTCAAACACAACGTTGTCCCATTAAAAGCGGATAAGACGCACAAGAATCCCGACATCAAGAAATTGCTGGAAGAGCTAGGGAATCCAACCGGCAACATTCCTTTTTATGCCATCTATCCCGGCGACGGTGGCGCGCCGATTGTCTTTGGAGGCCAAAAGGGGTTGATCACCCAAAGCGAAGTGCTGGAGAATCTGAAAGAAGCGGGGCCCTCGGTACGCAAATCAGACGCCACCGCCACCGCGCTCAAACAGTGAGCGGATGGCTGGTACTTTGTCATGACTTAGTTTTCGGGTGGCTGGGGTCGAACAACGTGAGCCCCACCGACGAGATGTGGAGATAAACACATGCTACGCCCCCTTTTGATCATACCGGCAATACTGCTGATTGCGCATGATGGTTTCACAGTCGCGCAGGAGCGATTTGAACTGACCGTTCCAAAAACGACCACGCGATCCACCGCCGAGTTGACCGCTTCCTCCCTTACCATCAACCACCAAGGGAAACTGAGCGTTTATTCACGTGAGACGCGATACGATGTTCCGGGGCACCTCGCTTTCAGAAGCAAAACGCTGGGTCAGATCATCCTCTGGCCGAGCAAGGGGACGGGCTCGATGCAGATTGCCGCGATTCCGCGACTGGGCCTACCGCAGTTTCGCCTGAGTCAGATGAAAATCACTCGAGTCGCTGCGCCGATCGGTACGGTGCCCGCGCCGCCCCGCAGTGGACCAGTCGACACCACGCGGAGCTATCGGTTAACGAACGCGTTCCTGGGGGAAAGTCGCTCGTTGGCTGCGAATGCAAGCAAAACAACTGCGATGTCCACCAGCGGAGACTTCGCCAACCAATCATGGCGGTTCGTGGCAGTCGGTACACAAACGTATCGACTCACGAATGTTGCGTTGGGGAACGGGTCCGCACTCACCGCCAAAACCAGCGGCTCGCAACCCACAATGGAACCGATCGATCTTCGATCGAAAGCCCAGTTGTGGAGGCTCACTGCCGAGGGAACCGAGTTCCGACTTACGAACGAAGCACTGGGAACCGGTTGGTCGCTCGACGGGGACCAGCCGCTCCTGGCAGCCAGCGGCAACGCTTCCGGACAGATGTGGACGTTGACCAAGTCGGCGGTCGACACCACGCGGAACTATCGGTTAACCAACGCATTCCTGGGGCCAGGTCAGTCGTTGGATACAGATCGAAGTGGCAAGACAGGGATGGCCGCAAGCGGTGACTTCGACGCCCAGTCATGGCGATTCGTGGCAGCCGGTGCCCAAACGTATCGACTCATGAATGTTGCATTGGGGAACGGGTTCTCACTCACCGCCAAAACCAGCGGCTCGCAACCCACAATGGAACCGACCGATCTTCGATCGCAAGCCCAGTTGTGGAGGCTCACTTCGTGGGGGCTCCCTTCTCTGGGAACCGGGATCCGCCTTACGAGCGAAACGCTGGGCGCGGGGTGGTCGCTCGACAATGATGGTGGCGGATCGAACGAGCCGCTCCTGGCCGCCAGCGGCAACTTTAGCGGACAACACTGGACGTTGACCGAGTTGGCGACCGCCAAGAGCGGTGGAATCGTGGGTACGTGGCAGGAAATTCAGGTCGCCACGAATCGGCCACGGGGAATCACTTTCGAGATTCGGGCGGACCAAACTTTCCGTCAGACAGAACCGGGCAAACCAGATCGTGTTGGAACCGTTGAATTGATCGGGGATCGCCTATCACTCAAGCATTCCGGCGCAATCTCTGACCAGTATCTGGTGAAACTGACAGCGGATCGAATCGATTTTCGAGAGTTGAGCAGCACACCGTGTGTATTCTACTGGCGGCGAACTGCAACGGGACCACTCTCTCCAAAGCCCCCGCTCCCGCGCCCGCGCCGAATCTCGCGAAAGACCGTCCCCAATCCGCCACTCGAGCCGGTAACGATCGAGCTGGCAAACAAGCACAGCGAAGAATTGTGGGTTGTGGTGAGCGACCTCCGCGACGTCACGCAAGCACAACGGCTCAAGATCCCTTCCGGCAAGTCGGCATCCATCAAGCTGGAGCGGGATGCGGGAGCGAGAGCCTTCGAGGTTTGGGAAATCCCGATTACGGGGAGGCGGACGACGACCGAAGAGCGCGAAATCGAAGTGCCTCCGCAACAGTTGTACGACATCAGCGTCTACGAACTGTTTGTGCAATCGATTGCCATCAATCGTACCAAGAAGGGCGCGGGGCGTGTCGAGGACGTCAATCGAGCACCCAAATCGGTAGGGTTGATCAAGGTTCCTCCGGGGGACCGTTTTAAAGGAGGCAAGACCGACATCTACGCGGCTGCCAAGCGTCAGAAGAATCCCGGCACAGTGCGACGGATTGATCCCGCCCAGTGGCGTGAATCCGCGCCGAAGAATGATCCGCTGCAAAACCTGCTTCCGCCCCGTCGTTGAAAAGAGTCCGCGCGATCTCCAGTTGTTAACGGGCCAATGGCAATCCAGCTCACGCCCGTCTGGCCCGGAATCAGTTGCTTCTGGTTTTCAGATTACCGCTCTTCAGCCCCTAGTGGAAAGACATGCCGAGCGCGCTCGCATGGTGCCCCTCAAGATCCGGACGGATCCTTCCTCCTACCAATCGCGACCTAATTCCGACGGCATCTCAACGGCGTCCGCATGGGCGGTCTGCGTGTACGCATCGAACCGTCAGTTCTTCGATTCCGCTACGGGAAACACGGACGGCAAAATTCACTCCGCGGCCCCGCTCGGGGGTTCATCGTTGTGATGCTGTTGAGTTAACGCACGTCGGTGAATTCGACCGACCGCGGTTCCCGACTCTTCTTTATGCGATTGGGTGGACGACCCGCCCGCACAATGGCAAATCCCATCAATGGTTGCGAATTCAATTGTTGCCGGGAGTTGAACTTTTCGCGGCCAAAAAGATCGTTTGCCGTTACTGGCGACCTGCGGTCAATTGTCGATTGGCAGGTGGGACGGACATTCCTGTCCGTCGCTTACATGACCGACAGGAATGTCCGCCCCACAATCAACCCGTCACTTTTGATTTGACTCGGCACTAGAATCGTTAGGTCGAAGAGTAGAAAACCCATGTCTGGATTTTCAGTCGCATAGAAATGCACCCAGATGTAGGTGACTGAACACTGCCACGGTGACGGCAGTTACCGAGTTGAATCCGATGGCGATAGCCCAAAACAAAAAAGAAAGCGTAGAGATACATCCCGTTGTCTGTGAATTGAAAGATGCCTTTCTGACCTAGAGGCATGCTGCGGTAGCCAGAATCGAAGTGATCAGCACCGGCGGCTCGCCAAATCGATGTAACGCCTGGACGTTACATCAAGAGGGCAATGATGTAAAATCGGATTTGTCGTTCGCCCTAAGGTGCGCGGTCCTCTCGGTCTGGCCTAGGAGAAACTTTCATGAGCAGTACAGCTTCACTGTTCCTTGCTTTAATTGTCGCCGGGCAACCGCAGGCTGATGAAGAGGCCAGACGTCTGGATTTGATGAAGAAATCGGTCGCGACCGTCGACATCGCAATCGACAAAGAAACACCTATCGAACTAAAACTTCAAGCCGAGCCGTTGCTCCGCTGGGACAATCCAGTCTGCAGTGTAAAGGACGGGACCGTGTTCATTTGGACATCGGGCGGACGTCCAGAGGTAGCAGCGCAGGTTTTTGTCGTACCAAACGACGTATGGCTACAGGAATTTCAATCACTAAGTGCGGAACGCTTGACCGGTAAAAACGCTGGCAAACTATTTTGGAATCCAACAGCACCCGGCGTCGAAATGAAGCCGCTTACCGACGTTCGGGAGCCAGCAAAAACGACCACGGCACGTCTCATCCAGATGAGATCGATAGCTCGCTCATATAGTGCGACCGACATCGTCGAGGAGTCAGGAGATGGGCGGCGTGACGTTCGAGAACCAAACGAGCTACGTTTGCTTTCGAAGCCGCTGTACCGATACAAAGATCCTGACAACGGTATTCTCGACGGCGCCCTATTCGCATTCGTGCTCGGTACGGACCCCGAGGTGTTGCTGCAAGTTGAAGCTCATTCGACTGCCTTGAAAACTGAATGGAGAGTCGGCTTTGCGCCGATGACGTCGTACGAGTGTAGAGTGAAACACGAAGGAAATCTTGTTTGGTCGTGCCCACGACGACCACCGCCAAATCGCGCAACTGAGACGTTCTTTTTTTTGGTGTACGACGCCCCCAAAGAAGAATAGACACACTGAATCCGTTTGGCGAAAACTAGCCTTGCTATGCTTTAGTGTCAGTGACTCGCCGCGTAGCTATCTCCCTACCGGGTAAGCGTTTTCCGGACCACACTCAGTCTAGGCGGACCGTCGGTTGATCTCAAGCCGCGAGTCAGGGTCCAAATTGCCCGAAGTTGGACAAACCGACTCCATATTAGCAAATTGCTAACTCGCAGAGGCGCAACAGACCGACGCGCTCTTCGGAATTACCGAACATGCTTCGGCTTCATCGACCTGTGCAGTTTCCAACTAGCGTCGGAGTTTCACTCCGAACGCACGAAGCCAAAGCCCGAAAGTGCGTCGGTCTGGTGCACTTCTGCAAGTTAGCACGTTGCCATTGTGCGGGCGGGTGTCGTAGCCGACCCTTTTCTCGCGGCGCAGGGTCTTGGCGGATTATGACCGATGTAGGGCTATTCTTCCGTCCCCACAAACCCATTCTTGAAATCGAACGAATTGTACTTGTACCGATCGGGCGGGCCGGGGGCGATCTTAAGGCGCGGGTTTTTCGGATCGAGCTCGATGATGATGCTCTCCAGCGTGGGGAACGTTGGATCCGTTTCGTAGTTTTTGAGGAGCGGATATGTGCGGAAGATTTTTTTCGCTTCATCGACGTCGATTTCATTAACTCGGCCACCGATCAACTCTTCCAGCTTCGCCAAACGTTCGAGACTCTTAGAAGCCTCGCCCGGTTTCATATCCGCCGTCATTTCAAGTGGATGATTGGTGTGCGGAATGTACTTTTCACCCTTGTACGTTTCATGAAGTTTGAAATAGTCCTTGCCAGTCTCAACAACGGTCACACCCGTCGGATCACCAATGATGTAGTCCATCGGGCCGGCATATTTGCCAACATTCTTGACGAAAGCGACCGCTTCACGACGAGTCGGGCGGGCAAGAATACCTCGCACCACATAAGGCATCGGTAGGCCGTCGAGTGCGCCCGAGAGACGGGTTGGCATGATGTTGATCGTACAGCCGACAGATGCATTGTTCAGTCCATTGTTGGCAAGCAGCCCCGCGAATGTGAACACGTATGTCTGCTTGCCATCGTCTTCCTTGACGAGCAGTAACGTTTGCGTGCCATCGAAGAACCGCGGCAAGTCGTTGTTTTGACCGATGATGTTCGGCAAGTTATCTCGCCCGTAAACACCAAAGCCACTGCAAAAGCCGAGGCGGTACTTCTGCACGGTGAAGGACAGGAACTCGTCAAACATGTTGTAGGCGTACAGGTCGCTCAGATTGACGTTCGCGCCAGCCGCAATGCCCTGGAGTTCCGAATACAGGTCAGGTGTGTGTTTCCGAATGGCCCCCATGAAGTCTGTTCCCTGTACGAACTCCGCGATCTCAACGTCAGGGTTCTCTTGCTCAAGAAACTCAGCAATCCATTGTTTCCACGTCGCAATACCGCGTTGAATCACATACCGCAAAGCCTTGCCGTGCTGGAGTCCTCGGTTGTACGGTGTGCCGTCGAGTGTGAGGAAGTAGAGTCGATTTTCGATCTTTTCTGCCTTCGGTCCGTCCTCCTGGCCGAACGCGAGTTGAACCAGCCCACTGGTGCCGAGTCCGACGGCAGCCAATCCCGTAGCTGCACACTTGACGAAGCTTCTTCGATCCACTTTGTTTATACGCGACATTTCATTCACCTGATATTAAAGTTGAGTACGGAGCGTCGATCCAAGCCCCGATCTTACACAGCCGCCCCACCATCCGCCATTGGCTGCAATTACACGGCGAACAGAGTTTCTCAGCGACGACAGTAATGCCTTGCGGCACAGAGCATGCGCGTGGGAAACGGTCTCGCTGGAGACGCCATCGGAGGCAAGGGTTGTTCCAGACGAACGGGGATTTTGCGTCTTAGGTGGTGGGCCCAGTTTCGCGTCCCGGTCCGACAATCAGAAGTCGTTATTGGTGGCACGAATCGCTTTCGGTCGGCACACCGACTGCATTTTCGCCCATCTCGAACTGCATGAGGTTGCATCGATCGATTGCAGAATGGAAGCCCGCTAAGCTGCAGAGGTGCACCAGACCGACGCGCTCTTCGGAATTACCGAAAACGCGTCGGCTTCATCGACCTGTGCAGTTTCCAACTAGCGTCGGAGTTTCACGCCGAACGCAGTTACCAAAATCCGTAAAGTGCTTCGGTGGTGACTGCGATTCGTGTCGGCCGTTTTGCCGTGACTCTAATTCGTTGTGTCTCGTCGTACGATTCTGATCCTTAAAAACGAACGCGAGGACAATATGTTTCCAGACTCGTTGTGTGGCGTTTGAGGTCCCGAGAAGTGGAAGGACTCGATCTAGATCGTTGAATGAAACGCGGTCTGAGGTTATCATCGGTTGAAATGACCCTTTTCCCGTCCGAACAGATTCCATCTGGGAAATGTAGGTTTCAACTGAGAGAAACTGATGTCTGAGCCTGCCAAAAAAACAGTCGAATTGCCGACTCTTGATGGATACGATCGCTGGGCCATGATCTACGACGACGAGGACAACCCACTCGTCGCGCTCGAGCAAGACCACATTGAGCGACTTTTCGAAGACGTCCGCGACTTGCGAGTCCTCGATGCAGGATGTGGTACAGGTCGCCACGCGCTGTTGCTGGCAAACGCGGGTGGCAAAGTCTCAGCCGTCGATTTTTCCGAAGCCATGCTCGCCAAGGCGCGTGCGAAAGCGGGCGCGGTTGATATTGAATTTCTGCAACACGACCTTGAGACTCGATTGCCGTTCTTGAATGAGACCTTCGACCGCGTGATATCCGGATTGGTGGTCGACCACATCCGTGACCTGGCATTCTACTTTTTCGAATTGCGGCGAGTCTGCCGTTCGAACGGCCGTGTCGTCATTACGGTGATGCATCCCTCACTGATGTTGCGAGGCGCTCAAGCACGTTTCACGGATCCAGAGACCGGAACGGTGACCCTTCCAGCCAGCCAGCAACATCAAATCTCTGACTACGTGATGGCGGCGTTGAAAGCCGGATTCTCCATCAAGGGAGTGAGTGAACATCTGGTGGACGAAGCTCTCGTCGCCAAGTCTGAGCGGGCGCGTCGGTATCTCGGCTGGCCCATGTTATTGCTGCTTGAACTGATGCCCTAACTCACGAGCCAGCATGATTCTTCCGGACCTTCGTAATCAAATCATCGTATATGGATTTCCTCCGGGGTGACGCGCGTCACCAGTCAATAAACATGTAAGGCCACAATCCAAGCCAGCGCCGATGCCGCCGCCGCCGTGGAGCGGGCTTCACGATTGGGCAAATCCACGGGTGACATATTGTCACCCGTGTGGTTCAACAAAGGATAGACTGTCAGCAGATGCAACCCCCATCTCGAAGTGGGTTGTCGTTCCCTACTTCGGTGTTTCACTCCGACGCGTCGTAGCCTTAGGCAGTTTTCTCGGTGATGTGGACCGACGCAGTTTATCGCTGCAAAATACGGTGGTTTGTTCGGAATTGTGCGATCAGTTGGTGGCTGTCAAACCCTCGATGGGCTCTGCTCCTGACGGTTCGAGCACGATCTCTAGCCTTTCCAAGCCAGAAACGAACTCGATCTCGTGGATGTGCTCTTTCAGCACCGACATCAGGGCAGTCCGACGCGCTCGTTCGTTCCCATTTCTGATACCACTTGATTGGCCGTCGCTGATGGTCCAGCCGTGCTGTTCCCATTTCCACGTCGAGCATCGGCGCAGGCACTCATCCGTTAGCCGCAGAACCCTCGTGTTCGAGTGATCGTCTTGCAGCCGCTCCAATTCCGCGTCGAGATGATTCAGTTCATCATTCGGTGTCACAATTTCCCTTTTATGGTTTTGCGCCCAGGAGTGTAATCCGTCTCAGACTACGGCACCAACTGCATGGTGAGCATGCCACCCGAGGACAACAGTTCGCAGGCAAATGTATTTCGCAGGAGCCAGCGAAATGCTCTACCGACTCCTCAGACAAACAAGAAGGTCGCAGAATTCGGACGACCTCGGCCAAAGGGCCTTTTGTGGCATTTCTCAGATTCTTCCAAACGCCGCAGGCAAAAGGCCCGGCTCGCAAAAGCCGGGCTTTTTTTGCTGGGCGAGCTAAAGATGCCGGAGTTTACCAGCGACGTCCGCCACCACCGCGATCTTCGCGTGGGCGAGCTTCGTTGACCGTCACGGCGCGGCCGGCGATCTCTTTCAAGTTCAGACCTTCGATTGCGTCCCGTCCGTTCTGCTGGTCGTTCATTTCGACGAAGCCGAAACCGCGCGAGCGGCCTGTGTCACGGTCACTAATAATGTTGACCGATCTGACCTCACCATACTCGCCAAATGCGTGCTCGATGTCCTCCTGGGTTGCGTCAAAACTGAGGTTACCTACATAAATGTTCATTCAAGAACTCCTGCAAAAAGAAAAATAGTTTCCGGCGTTCCGGAAGTTAATCACATGTTCGTGGTATGCGCATCGAGCAAGCGGGGTACACGTCGTGAAAAACTATCCAGCGCGCTTGAGCAAAGCAGAATTTCATCCGTGGGCGCTAGAACAACCAGCAGGATCGACTATGAAACCAGAGAGAACTCGAAAGAAAGCCCGGTCTGAAACGAGAATCCAACTCGACCGTTACAACAACTTGTCCAAATGTGCTTTAACCAAATCCTCTCAAAAGCGTCCTGAGTGGCCGTGGGCGAGAAGGCACATGCAGTGCAAAAGAATCAAACGCCCTGACGACACCATACAACTATAGCGTATATCGGCCGCATGTCGATGCAAAATTGAAACACCGTTCAACGGATTGAGGACCGAATCGATATAACCACGACGCTGGTCACGGTTTGAAAGACAAAAATAAACTTCAAGTATTTTGTCGACGGCGCAATTGCATGTACTTATGAGAGTGCACGCCACGTTTCATCGTGCTGAACATCAGCAGCGAGTCTAGATTGACTGACACGGACAAATAGACTAAGCTTGGCTAGTGAAGTCGAGGAAATAAGCAGCGACTCTCTACTCGCTTACTTGTCTCAAAGCCGAAGTTTTTTTTGGCTGGACGCGCCACGCTTGGCCAGCGGTTCAGAACATTTCTTCTTTCGACAGCCGCTGGTAGCCAGCCACTCTTTCTCACTCATCGCTGAGTAGTCGGTACCCTTGATTCCCTTTTTGGGATTTCTGGTGCTGCGGATTCCAGCCTTCGCCAATAAAAAACAGTCTCGCGGACGAACCGACTCGTGTCAAACCGATGTCGCCAGCACTGAGCAGAATTTCAGGAGAAACAAAACATGTTAACCATCACTAGCGCTGCGTATTCCAGATTGCACGCCATGCTGTCTACCCAACCAGTGGAATTCGCCGCGCGCCTGTCGAGGAAAGATGATCGAACACGTGTGCATCGCGACAAACGGCGGCCAGGCGACAAAGTGGTCAAGCATGAAGGTCGCGTCGTACTACTCATGAATAAGTCGATGTCGCAACGCCTTCAAGACAAAGTGCTCGACGTGCGAAAGACCGAGGACGGCCCCAAGCTGGGACTCCGACCAGATCGCGACGATCCAACCGCCAACTAGCGTCATTGTTCACAAGCAATGTCGTAACGCCGCCCGCGTTCTCCAAGGCATTGGACCACCGTCGTCGGGTCGGTTAATGTTCATTAGAGTTGCGTCACTTTGCTACCCGTCACTGCTGTTCACCACGACATTCTAAATCATACAGCGCGAGTTCTTCTCATTGTCGTGCTTACTGTCGCTGCCGGAACTGTTCGTGATGACGGTCGTCACATCCACCGACCAGTGCTCCTCTAGCCGGCCATCGACATGCGTACTTCGGTGTTTCACTCCGAGCGCACGAAGCCAAAGCCCGAAAGTGCGTCGGTCTCTTGCACCTCTGCAGTTTAGCGGGCTTCCATTCTGCAATCGGACGATGCAACCGCCATCAGAAAGCGTTCACATCAGACTGGCGGTGTCTACGACCCACGCAGGCGAAATCTTCGACTCACAGTCTAAGACACACATGCGGAGCGTGGCTTGCGATGGCTAGAGAGCATGACACGCAGATAATCGCGAGGCAGAATCACGGCGGTTTGTTGAAAGAGTCTGTAGTTCACGACCACGTCTATTTTTTCCGAGGAACGGGCGCGGTCTTTTCGGGAACGCCAAGGCAGATTCGGAATCCGTCGCGCGAATCGGAATAGGAAACACCCGATATGCCCAACCGGACGGCGCATCGCGCATTGCCCGGCACGTCAAAGTAGTTGCCGCCGCGACAAACGGGACGCGATACCGAAAGACGCTCCCTGTCCTGGTAGTAAACCTCTTCGTGTCCGCCTTCAGGGTCAAAATGATCGAGCGTGAACTCCCACACGCCGCCGCACATGTCTGTCAAGCCAAAGCCGTTTCGTCCCTTCTTGCCATAGTGATCCACGGGGGACAGAAACGAAAAGCCGTCGCTCCACGGAGCATTTGCCAAGGGCCAGACAGTGTCTCGTCCAGGGAGAAAGTCAACTGCGGAAATATTGAACCTACCCTTGCCTTCCATCAGATCATCTCCCCACCAGAAATAATGACTCTTCGGACTTCCGCCACGGCAGGCATAGGCCCATTCGGCCTCGGTGGGAAGCCGGATTTCCAACTCCTTGGATAGCTGGCCCGCTTCACGCTCCCTTTCCGTGAGCCAACGGCAAAATGCTTTCATGTCCTGATAACTGACGCAAACGACGGGATAGTTGTCCTTCATCGGAATTCCGAAACCTGGATCGCGCCAGCTCTTGTCCGCCACCGACTTCCAGGGATTCGCGATTTTTGTGCCGTAATAATATCGGTCCCATTCATGATCAAAGACCTGTGTCACCCCGCCTGGCTTTTCCGCATCCGTGACGTAACCCGAGTCTTCGATGAATCGCTGGAATTGTCCCCTGGTGACCTCGGTCCGCCCCATCCAAAAGCCTTTGCTGACCCGCATCCGTCGTGGCTCGCCTTCAAACGTTTCTCGGTTCGTTCCAGGTTGAGCCCCGCCTTCGATGCCGGTCGCCCAGTTCTTTTCCGTTGCCGTGCTGCCCATCATGAATTCGCCGGGCGGGATGTAGACCAGTTCAAGGCTAACACTTTTCCCAAGATCCAACTTTTTCGCGTCACCCTGTTTCGGCCCATCAGCAAGGATTGGGCAGGTGAACATGGAAGAAAGCAACGCGACCAACAACAGCGATTCGAGGCTTTGAAACTTTTTCATTGGAACCATCTAAGGGATGAATGGTGACGCTGGTTCATTCGTGAGTCGGCTTTGCTATTCGTGCACAGTACGAGTGCCCGTAGGTTGACGACCGATCTCAATGATTGCATAGTTTAAGTCCGGATTTAACACGCAGCAAACGAATTCGAAGGTTGTCCATATGAAGCTTCCATTTTCTACAGCCTGTTTCTCCGCAATAGTGATCACTCTTTCGCTGTCGGTATGGGCCGACGATGTTGTCGATATTGGCTCACGACGAGAACTATTCGTCGATGCAACGTTGATCGACAAACTCGACGGCGTTGAACGCAAACTGCACCACCCGGTGCCACGCGAAATTGCGATCACGCATGACGCACCCTGGGAAGGCGCGGGGAGTGGTTATCACACGGTCATCAGAGACGGCGATCTTTACCGCATGTATCACCGCGGCTCGGCGTTGGGCGTCAAAGACGCCCGGTTGATTCTGGGAAAACAGGTTTACTGCTATGCCGAAAGCAAAGACGGCATCAAGTTTCACAAGCCGAACCTCGGACTCTTCGAGCACAACGGATCAAAGGAAAACAACATCGTCTGGGACGGCGTCGGTGTTCACAATTTCGCTCCGTTTCTCGACACCCATCCAGATTGTTCACCGGGCGCTCGATTCAAAGCACTGGCAGGCACGGCGAAAGAGGGTGGACTATTCGCGTTCAAATCAGCGGATGGAATCCATTGGTCGTTGATGCGAAAAGAGCCGGTCGTCACCGAAGGGGCGTTCGACTCGCAGAATCTCGCCTTTTGGGATCCGACGGCGAAAATGTATCGCGCGTACTTCCGGACGTTCACGAAAGGCACAACGACGGGCAAAGTCTGGAAACCGGCAGGGTATCGCGCCGTGCGAACGGCTACGTCGAAGGACTTTTTGTCCTGGGGAAACGAGGCGGATTTGACCTACGAAGATTCACCTGAGGAGCATATCTACACAAACCAGATCGCTCCGTATTTCCGCGCTCCTCATATTCTGATCGGCCTACCGACGCGCTATGTCGAACGTGGCTGGTCACCGTCGATGCGTGCTTTGCCGCAACCCGAACATCGGGAAATGCGTTCGAAGGCTCATCTTCGATATGGCACCGCGCTGACAGAAGCACTCGTGATGGCAAGCCGCAACGGAATTCATTTCGACCGCTGGAACGAAGCGTTTTTCCGCCCCGGAATTCAGCGACCCGAAACTTGGCAGTACGGTCAGCATTACGTGGCTTGGCACGCAGTGGAAACAAAATCTTCCTTGCCCGGTGCGGCAAATGAACTGTCGTTCTATGCCAGCGAAGGCGGGTGGACGGGAGACAGCAATGCGTTGCGTCGTTACACGCTGCGGCTGGACGGATTTGTCTCCGTCCACGGCAAGTGGAAAGGTGGCACGATGACCACAAAACCAATCCGGTTCGAAGGCGACCGGTTACGACTGAACTTTGCTACATCCGCCGTCGGCAGTCTCCGCGTTGCCATTCAGACCGCCGGCGGGAAACCGATCGACGGATTCGGTCTCGACGACTGCAGCGAAGTGTTCGGCGATTCGGTTGAACGGACGGTTGTCTGGGGTGACAACACGGACGTCAGTTCGCTTTCCGGCAGACCCGTGCGACTCATCGTCAAGGTGACCGACGGCGATCTGTATTCGTATCAGTTCGTCCACTCGGACGACAAACGTTAGTCGCAACTCGTTCCTATCTACGAAGGAAGATTTTGTTGAGAAGCTTCCTCGATTCCCGAAACCCAAGCCACAGCGAGATGTCGAAGGACGCCACTATCTGACGAAGTCCGACCTGAACGCACTCTACTTCTCCACGTACGAATGAAGGAGGCCGAGGGGCCGGAAGCAGTCCGGTGGATGCGTTTCTTCGGTTTTTCTTCGATGCAACCCATCACTCCCACTCATTTCAAAGCATCGGCAACCCGTTGAACATAGGCCTTTGACGAAGTGAATCCGACGTGGGGATTGTAATTCTTGGCCCATGTTGCTGGGCCACCGTCTGACTTTTCATTGCTCGGATCGTAGCGGCGTGTACCCCAGCATCTGCCATCCACAACAACGGTAATCCACCTCGTCTTCGTGTCCTCGAACGTCATGGCCAACGCCTCCCTGGCCTTTTCGGTGATTTGAATCTTGACCCCGTACTGGTCCCTCGAAGCAAGAACGAAGTGAGTGATGCTAACCTTGGCGACCATGGCGGGGGTGAGTACAAGAGCTGGCTTCTTGTGGGGGTAGGCAAAGTCATCGCGATTCTCACTCGCCGGATAGCGCATCTCGAAGTCTGTCAGTCCCTCAATGTGCTCACCCTCAATCCATCGGAGTTCGACCTTCGCTTTTGGCTTAGCGGGCGGCTCGTGACCCATGATTGCCGAGACGCTGACGAAACATACCACCATTCCCACAGCAACAGGTGTGTACCACGACATGCTGAAATCCCCTTTCGTCGAGTTGTTATTGGGCTTCTTCGGTAGGTCCTGCATAATGAAGGTGACCTACAGCAAGCAGGACAGTCATTGTATCTGAAAATCTCAGGTTGCCCCAATCAAAGCGGCGAGGTCGGGAAAGAGCGCGCGGGAAAAAGGGGGCATTCTACATAAACAGAAACCAGAATGTCCCCTTATGTTTGGTCTTACGTTTGGTCGGAGCACCGGGCGAAGAAGCACAGCGAGACGATGTCGACCTCGGCCTCGGCGTGGACATCGACCGTCTCCCGGATCAATCGCTCCAGCTGCTGAAGGGCCGCGCCGTTAAACATCAGGCAACCCCGTCATGGGTCGGTTTGTGTGCAATTAGCGTGTATCTATTGGGCAATTTGTTTAGCACCGGACCAGGCAACGTCCAATCATCTGGGCCAATCTGTTGCATCATTTTGAAACGCGGCCACATACACCGGGCGGATTCTTCAAGTCGGTCGATTCGCAGCCCGGCCTCGATGAGCGATGTGACGACCGATCCGATTGTGTGCACGTACGAAACGCACTTTTGATGTTTGAATTTGGCATCGGGGTCCGCGTAGGTACCTTGTTCGTCGAAGACCATCGCCGGGGATTCAAGGTAGGGAAATTTGATTTCAAGAGTTTTCTCGTTGGGATGGTCGTCGAACACATCGGTAAAAGGATGTGACTCCTCCAGATACAAGCGGCCGCCAGGGCGTAGCAGTTCTGAAACGACTTGGCTCCATCGCCGAATATCAGGTAGCCAAACAATCGCGCCGACGGAAACGAACACGAGATCGAAGGCACGCCGCGTTTCCGCCACCGCGTCGTACACATTTGCGCAGATGAACTGTGCGTCAAGCGACAACTCATCACGTAACGATTTCGCCTTTTCAATTGCCGGTCTTGAAAAGTCCAGGCCGACCGCATCCGCACCGAGGCGTGCCCAAGACAAAGTCTCCATCCCCATGTGGCATTGCAAATGGATCAGCGACTTATTCTTCAAGTCGCCCATGTGCTGGATTGGTTCGTCGTCGAGACAGTGCTGCCCTGATCGTAATTCGCTGACATGTCGTCGGTACATTTCCGACTGCCAGTGGGTCTCGACGCGCTCATCCCAAGCAAGTCGATTAAACTCAAATGCTTCGATCTGGTCGTCCGTCCAATTCATCGATTTACCTTTGTTTTACCTTCAATTCAAACAAGTGCATCGTATCAGTCCCGAAGCAACTTCCTGATACGTGAACATCCCGCTCCCTGGCGTCGGGCGGGGGCAGGGACGACGACGGCTACTTGTCGCTTGCAGTGCGAAATTCGAACGAGTAAAGCCCTGGAGACTCGCGACCGTTCGCGAGATGGAAGCGAATCTGGAAAGACGCATTCCGGGCATCGGCGAGGCTCCGTTTGCCCCAGGAGATTCGGTGAGCCAGGGAGTCGGTCGTAAGGGGGGTGCATTCTTCGCGCGAGAATCCAGGAATCGCTTGGCCGGATTTGGGGTCGATTAACTCAACCTCAATCCGGCTGTCTTCTGCACAAGACGCGTTGACGTACAACTCGGTGGCGACGCCTCGGTCGACGGGGATGGTCGTCACGCTTCCCTGATCCCGGCCGTCCTCCAGGGTCAAGTGCGTGAATCCGTCGAGACGCAGTGTCGCCAGACCGCAGGCGTGTTCTCCTTCAATCAGTTTCGTTTGGCTGAACCGGTAGCCTGAGTAGTAGACCTTGATTTCGTCCTCGTCGACGAGCGGCACGGACGGTGCAATCATGTCGCAGTCCCACTCGCCGGCAGCGCCTCGGCGCACGACCTCTGACCCGGGCTGGATATAGGAGAAGTTTTCGCCGTCGCGGCTCATCGCCAGCTCGATCGTCATCTCATCGCCGCTGCGCTGGTACTGGTACAGAGCCAGGTAGTACTGGTGGTACTTCCAGACGACGGCGTCGTGAATCTGCTCGACCTTGCCGCTTCTCACTACCGGAGTGGCTCGGGCCCACGCATCGAAAACCGGATTGCGCGGATCGGCAGTCCACTCGATGGCGTCCGCGCTGTAGCCGTAGCCCGCGCCTCGCCGGTCGTTGTTGAGGCCGAGGAAACCGTAGGCCTTGTACTTCCTGGCGGGGTCCGGTTCATCCGGATCATGAAACATCGCCTGAGGCGAGAATGAGGACGGCATCCCGCCCGGGTAACGGATGCCGCCGCGGCTTGCCTGCTTCCAGCGAAGCCCGTCGGGAGACGTCCAGAGCGTCCAGGTTTGCTCGTCGACTTTTTTCGCAGCGTCCGCCCGCTTCTGAACGGGCCGACCACCGGTCCATGTCAGAAACTTGTATCGACGGGTTGGGTCCGGATCGGCGGAATCGATGTGCATTCCCGTCGGAACAATGGGCCGGAAGATGGGCGTTGCCGGGAGCCCGGCCACGATGTTCGTGTTGTCATTCTCCCCGAAGGGCGACAGACCCAGCGGCTTCTTTTTAAAATGAATGCCGTCGGCACTTTCCGCGTATCCCACCCGGACGTACGGAATCGGCCCGCTCTTCGGCCATTCTGAACCAGGCTCGCGGTGCATCCCGGTATACCATGCCCGGTAAACACCGTTCTGCCTGATGACGGCAACTTTCCCGGCGCCCTGCGAATCGAAGTCGCCGGGACGTCCGCCAGCGATCACCGGATCGGCCAGCTTGCGTGCCGTGTTGACTTTCAGTGTGACGCCATCGATGTGCTGCACCTCCTTCAAATCCAGGAAGAGAACTTTGCTGCCAGCGTCGGACTTGAGCGAAGGGACGGGAAGCACATGAAACCTGGTGTCGGGCGGCTGACTGCGATGGCCAATCGCGAGTCCAATCGAGGACTTGTCCGAGCCATGTCCGTGTTCGACAGCGAGCCAGTCGATGGAGAGGTGACTGTCTTCAAACCGGGCGGTATTCCGTGTCAGCCAGAAGCCATTCAGGACCGGGCTCCATCGCGTGCCCAGCCACCTCGCGTAAAAGACGTGCTGACGCGTTGAGTCGATGAAGAACACCCACGGCACGCCGTGCTGATCAACGACCAACCGCGGTGAGTGGACCGTGTCCCAGACCAGCCGACTGTCGAGGTCTGTCAGCGGGTGCGAATGGCGGGCTTTTTCGTCCGTGTGCAGGAAGGTGTACTTCAGGGAATCTCCTGATTCGTGGACGGCGAGAACGGTGCCATTCACCTCGGCGAGGGCCGGTCTGTTCCCGGAGTGAGTCCGTTCAAACCGCCTTTGGCTGTCAGTGCCCAGTTCCGAAACTCTGCCCCGCAGGCAGTGCGTGCCTCCGATGGTATCGCCGCACGCCACGTGGAAGAAGGCTTCGTCTCGCGACATGAGCAGCGACGGCGGATAGAACTTCTTTCCACGCCCGAGGTCGAACGACTTCCATGCTCCATCACGGAGCGTCCCCAGATGGACGGTCACTTCTGAGCCATTCGCACCTTCGGTTGTCCAGGTCAGCCAGACCCGTCCGTCGGCCGCGCGGCAGATATCTCCCGCCCACGACCGGGCGGCCGCGAGTACTAGCACTCCCTCCTGCCCATTCACGGGATTCAACCACTTTGCTCCGGATCGACCACTTCGCAACAGTTTCGTGTCCACAACGCTGTACGCGGTATGTCCCCTTTCGGTTGTCCAGATCAGGTGGAGTTGGTCCTGAGCATCGACGGCAAGACCTGCGGAGAAGAATGATTTCCCCTCTGCATCAGCAAGTGCGGGCGTCGGCAGCGCCACCGTCGTCGGAAGATCGGAAATCGACTCGGGATGTGGTTTCCGCGAAACCTTCAAAGTGAATCCCGGCCCGCCTTCCAATCCGGGCGAGGGCAGCAGCAGGTAGCAATACCCATCGCTGTCGCACGCCAGATGTCTGCTGATGCCCCGCTTGAACTCAAGCTGGAGGAGTTTGTTGTGATCAGCCTGAAGTCCGGTTGTCGTGGTGAGAACGATGAGAGTCGACCAGAAAAAACGCTCACTCACCCCTGTTCCCCATCTTTGTGTATCACACATTGCTCGTTCGTTTCGTTGTTCACGCCAGGAGTCATTGTCTTGTAGCCGGAGTCGTGAGACTTCATCGGCCACGTTCTCGAAGGCTGTTCCAGTGCTACTGTCACAGTCTTTATCGTAGCTACAAATGCGTCTTTTGCCGATCAGCCCCCAGTATCAAGCCCACTGGTCGGCCCCCGAGTACCGGGATTCGGACGGGCCTCAAAACCCATCGAGATGACCCGGAAACAACCGGAAGCAGGTATGGAGAGAGATCGGCTGGGGGAATTTGATTGTCTGGCGGGGGGCGGGGTACAAGCCCACTGGACGATACGGACGTTGGCGCACCGGTGAACAACACCGACTGCAATTTGTCACGAGGCCAACTGAAGGAAGTTGGACAACTCGCCCGCACAATGGCAACGTGCTAACCTGCAGAGGTGCAAGAGACCGACGCACTTTACGCAAATTCCAAAACTGCGTCGAATTCATCGACCGAAGCGGCGTACAGACCGTAGAAATTGAGTTGCTCCTTCACGGGCGAATCACGCCGTAGTTGATGTAATCTGTTGCCATGCTTGAGATTCGAACGCGGCCGACTGCGTGGCGGTCCGGTAAAAAAAGTTCTAACCGTGTCTGGTTGCCTCGATTGGATGTGTAACTCCAAATCCCATCAATGGTTGCGAATTCGACTGTTGACGGGAGTTGAACTTCTCGCGGCCAAAAAGATCGTTTGCCGTTACTGGCGACCTGCGGTTTCCACTAACATCGAATTCAACGACACCGACCGACCAGTCACTAAGCTGCCTCGGTGTTTCACACGTGTTTCACACCAACGCAGTTTGGCGACCAACCGTTTCCTGCGGCGGTCGATTTGCCGCCGCGCGCAAGCAATCTTGCTTTCGACGCCTTGGAGGGGGCCAAGGCACTTTAACGGGCGTTCCAAAATCGGTGGTTTGTTGCTCGGCTTCAGAAACTCCGCTGGTTCCACGACTTTGTGGAACTCGCATCCCCCCGTTTGGAGATTGCGACAGTTCACGGGCTGGAAATCCAAATTGCTGAAACTGCAGCGGTGGGTCCCACCAATACGCGCAGAGTTTGCAACGTCCGCGCAGAGTGGAGCGGAAAAGATCGACGTTTGTTGTATCAATTACGGTCGCCGAGGTGCTCGATCGTAAACGCATCAGCGAGCAAGCCGATGTCGCCCGGCAAATCGCGCTGCGGAATCTGACCTATCACTTGGGCGGACACGAAGGACCGGAGAGATTTCAAGCGTCTGATTCTTCGATGGGATGTGGGCTGATGTCAAGACGCTCGCAGAATTGTCCAGCCTTGGAAGCTGGCAACGCCGCGCGCCTTCGGTACAATCGTGACGGTCGCTACAAACGTTCGGCGCGTGACGTACAGCCTACCGTCGTTCGTGCTCTTGTGGGATTGGCATCTTGGTCGCGGCAAGCTATTTCGTGTGTCTGGTAGTCAGGCACATCGCTGCTGGCCTCAACTCAGAGACGCTCATCAATGCGTTTCGCGGATAGAAGTGCGGTCGCATTACGGCAACTGCGCCGACTTTGAAAGGACGAACCAAGATGCGGATGCAAGTCGTTCTAGTACTTTTAGCGGCGTTCGCCGTCATGTTGCTGTTTGGCGCGCTCGTTCAAGCGCTGATTCCAATTGCTCTGCCTTCTGTCAGCGTAGCGTTCGTCGACGGTGGCGTGTTCCGAACTTGGGCTGGATTCGGGCTGCGAGAGACGATTTACCAAGCCGCTATTCTGAGCGTCCTGCTCGCCTATGGGCATGGCATGATTCGTCGTATTGGAGGTCGCGCCACACAACACGGTCAAATGCTGATCACGGCATTTTTCTTCGGTGCCGCGCCAACCTTCCTGACTGTCTTTTTGGCCATAAGAATTCCTGCCATAGTCGTTCTCACATGGGCGTGCCAGACGTTGCTTCAACTCGCCACTGGAAGCATCACCATTGTGAGCCTATCTCACGCTGTCCCCTGGGGCAGGCGTGCCGCTCTTTTGATAATCACTTCCATACTCCTGAGCGCCGGAGTATTGGCTATGGGCTACTACTTTCCGGCACCAATGCCCGACGAATCTATTACGGTCATGAGCCCCAACGGGAAACCAGTAACGATTGACTGTTTTCTTCCCGACGAAGGTGAGAAGCACTCGGCGGTCGTTGTCCTCCACGGTGTCGAGGGAGCCACGTTACTTTCCAGGAGAGTGCACTATTTGAACGCCCGAGCTATTCGCGACAAGGGATACGCGACATTCTTCGTCCGTTACTTTGACGCGTCGCCTTACGAGGACTTGATGATCAGGAAAAATGGACACCTTGACGTGGCCGCGATCGAGGAGATCCGGCGGCGAGACTACGAGAATTGGGTCGACGTGGCATGTGCCGCCATCAGGAAAGTTGATAGCCGTGAGGACGTCGGCGAATTGGTGGTCATCGGCTACTCGCTGGGTACCTACGTTGGCACCGCCGCCTCCTCGAGGCTCTCCAAGGATGGCATTCCCAAAGCGATGGTTGGCAACTTTGGCAGCGTATGGCCAGAGGTTGAAACGGACGCCTCGTTTCCACCCATTCGGTTCTACCATGGAGCGCAAGACTCGGTGGTTCCCCTTGCGGCCATCGAAGAGGCAGTTTCCAGATTGCGTGAATCAGGTGCCCCAAGCGTGGAATTGATGGTTTACCCGGATCAAGGGCATGTGCCCGAAGGACCCGCGTCGCTCGAGATTAGAACCAGTACGGAGCAGTTTCTCCGATCGCAGCTGTCGCTGACAGGTCCCTGAGTCTCAGCCCTGCTCAATGCGAGGAGGGTCAACTAGCGCAATCTCTGTGAATCTCTAAACTGCATTGGTGGCATCCACCAACGCGCGCAGGAACCAAGCCTGAGTACCCCCGCTTGGTGATTGGCGAAGCAAATTCGCGTTTTGAATGCAATCGCCGGATTACGTTCCTTTTTGCAAAATGCAGCTCCTCACGGCCAAACGCTTTTTGCACCGGAATCAACGACTCCGCAATTGCCATACGCGGAATCAAGGTGCGGAAAAGCCATGTGGGGCGATTACGTGGAGAAGTTCCTCATGACCGTCGCGTTCGACAAATACTGCCGCCTGGCCAATCTGTAGCGGACCGGGCTATAACTGCGTCGGCCCAACACATCGAACGCACGAAAAGCAGCCTTCGAAACTGCGTCGGATTCATCGACCTGTGCAGTGTCCAACTAGCGTCGTAGCTTCAGTCTGTTCAGTCGGTCGGGCGATGTGACTGACGAGTTTTTTGATCGGACTAAAAGTGCATCGGTCTAATTCACCTCTGCGAGTTAGCAAGGCGCGATTGTGCGAGCGGTTTGTCCAACCTCGTGCAGTTTGCAGCGTATCGAATTGAAGGCGGTCATCCGACCGAAGCGCTCTGCGCTGCAGCGAATTTGTGGCAAAACACGGTAGGGTCGCGACACGTCTCAGCAGCACACGGTCCTTGAGACGATCACGTCAGCAAAATCTAGGGGAGGGACTACGCCAGCATGTCGGCCGGAGCAGGCGAAGCCAGCGCAACCCTTTGGGTGTAAGGGGGCCAAGTTCACCTGCAGGCGCTTGAGGAGCTTCTGCGCTTGGAGAACGGTGTCGGGTCCCCGTCTTGCGGCAGTTGCTCTCAACTCCTCGGAAATATCACCGCGCCGAAATCGCATAGAGCTTCGAGTCCGTCGCGATATAGAGCGTGCCGCTGACCGCCACCGGCGTGGTGTGGATTTCTTTCGCGTCCATGTACATCTTCGCGAGGACCTTCTTGTTCCGGCCGTGCGCGAAGATCACAACGTTGCTGTCGTCGTTAGCCACGTACACCTTGCCGTCAACCCAGAGCGGCGAACCCAAAATCCCCGACACGAAATCGTGTGTCCAATAGTGCTTGCCTGTCTTCGCGTCCAGGCAGTACATGTAGCCGTTGTGCTCGGGGATGTAAACTAGACCGTCGTGGACCGCCGCTGTGCTCATTGTCGATCCAAAGAAGACATGTCGGGCATCCTTGGGCCGAGGTTTGACCGGGCCGCCGAATGCCCAGACCAGGGCGGACCCCTTGTTCACGGCCGCTTTCGCGTCGTAGCTTTTCAGCGAGACATCGCCCTTCTTGGTAATGTCCAGGCACAAGAAATAGCTCCAAGGCTCCGCGCGCACCTGGGCCAGATATGGCTCAACCCCCATCCCGACGTAAAGTCTGTCTCCAACAACGACCGGCGTGCCTGCGAAATAGTTATCGCTTCCAATCTTTTTCTTGCGCGTCGGAAGGCAGTCGCATTTCCACAGCAGCTTGCCCGTCTTCGGAGCGAAGCTGTAGATCACACCGTCGCCGCCGCAAAAGATGATCTGCCGCCGCCCGCCGTGGTCGGCAAACGCCGGCCCGCTCGACCACTGTCCCTCAATGATGTTCCTGCCCGGAAGGTTGGATTGCCACACCAGCTTGCCGGTCCGCTTGTTCAGCGCGACGAAACTGGGAGCCTTGGCAACGAGTTTCCCGTTCCCATCAGGGCCATTTCCCGTGACGGAAAAGACGAGATCGCCGATCACAAGCGGTGAAGCCAAAGGCGGAGCGAAGCAATGCCAACGGCCCGGCTGGACTTTGAGTTCCTTGATCGTGCTGTAACGCCAGTGAACTTCGCCTTTGTCCGCGTCGGCGCAGACAACTTCGCAGCTGGGCGTGAAGTAATACAACTTGCCCCCGTCCACTGTGGGAGGGGACGGGCACTCACGGTGGAAATGCCCAGCGAACGGGACGTCGTGCGCGATCTGCCAGAGGAATGCGCCGTCGGTTTCCCGGAACGCCATGAGCACGGCTTTATGACCCTTCAACTTGGGATCGCGCGGCTTGTCATTGTTGGTGGCGACGTATACTTTGCCGCCCGCAACGGCCGGACTGCCGTACGTGTGGCTGCCCAACTCAGCCACCCACTTGATGTTCTTGCGTTTGCCTTTTTCGATGCACCAGTCAATCGGGATGTCTCGCTCGACAGTGTTGACCATGTTGCGGGCCGGCGTGCCGCCGAACATGGGCCACGAGGGCTTGGGTTTGGGCTGCGCCGACGCGGCGGTGACTGCGGGGCCGAGGAGCGTCGCGAGGGCGAGAAGCATGGTGGTACGCATGGGGGACCTCCTAGCGCCAGTTTACAAGTTATTCTGCGTAAAATCGACGGACAAGCCACTGGCGCAGGGGGTTTGCTTACCGGAAACGCCAGCTTTCAACAGTTATCTTCCGGTAACGCTGAAATGTTACGCGCGATTATGAAAAAACTAGGCACCGAGAGTTCAATTGCCAAGTGGGTCTTGCGTCATGGAAGTGAGACGTGTTCACCCGGCGTGACGCTACGCTTCATGCCATCAGGGAACCGAACTTCGACATTGCCACGGATGACGGACAATACCGAATCAGACTCGGAAAAACTGATTGTAAAGACCGCAGGTTGCGAAGCGCGAATTCGCGAGTCTCCTACAAGGGTGTCGACCGTGACAGCTGGCTCCGCGAGATGCACTGTCAGGCTACCAGCGTTCAGTCGAATGGATCGGGGCTCCCCTTCCGACTCTAAACGCAAAGCCAGGTTCGTGCCAGGATCGCCCCTGAGTTCACAGTCCTCACCCCAGCGCAGCGTACTCACGTTATTCGAGATTGTGACTCGGGTTTCCACGGGCCATTCCTCGCGGGGGATTGAGAACGGATTCGGCCCCCCCGGATTCGGACCGGGCTCCGGATTCGGACCGGGCTCAACCTTGGCAATCTCTACTTGGGGATTTCCGTCCAACACCCAGACAAGTGGGTCGGCGGTTGGCTGCGGGTCGGATTTGTGTGGTATGACCAGAAAAAATGCCACCAATACAGCGGCAACAGCGCTCAGCCAACCAATCAGCCGGATTCCTTTGTGTTTTCGCGACGGCAACGTGACCATGGCAGGCGTCGCGCCGTAATGCAGCCGCAAATCTTCCTGCAATTTGACCGCATCGAAAAAGCTTTGTAGATGATCGGGATCTTCACGCAGCCACTCTTCGAATTGCCCCATGCTCTCTTCGCCCAATTCGTTGTCGAGCCAGTTGTCTATCAAAGATTCGCTCATATTTCTTCCTCGTAACCTTCGTCGCCCCGATGGACGCCGTTAATTCGGTCTTGGATGCATCGCCTTAGACTGTCGCGCAACCGTGCCAGGGCCGTTCTAATCGCACCGTGGCTGCGACCCAACTGTCGGGCCGCTTCGGCAAGCGGCGTGCGCGCCTCGTAGCGAATCTTCAGCAGAGTCCTTGCCGATTCACCAAGCGCACTCACACAAGAGGCCAGCGCCCGATGACGGTCAGCGACGGCCTCTGCATCCGCCGTCGCTAACGTCTCAAGTCGCTCGATCAAATCAGGCTCAAGAATCACCCGCTTCCGCGCCATGTCGCGACGATGGCGCAATAGGACCAAGCGTGCCATTCCCATAATCCAGGCATCAAATCTGCGAACCTCGTCAAACTGACCGCGTTTCCGCCAGGCCACCATGGCGACTTCCTGCATAAAATCGTCGACCAGCATCGAGTCGCGGCATGCCGCCGCCAGAAAGGTGCGCACGCGTGGCGCAGCATCATCCCATAGCGCCTCGAATTGCGATTGATCCATGACAGTCACGTACTTCTAGTCTTCCGCTTGCAAGGAAATGTTACACCATGGGCGAACTTTTTTAGGCGGAGAAGCTCGAAAGGAAGATAAAGAGCCTTTGCGACAACATCGTTGAATTCTTGGATTAGGCCAAAACCTCAGCGGTGGGCGTGTACTGAGCGCGGAATTGAGCGGCCCGAAAAGCTGCTTCGGTCCGACACACGTCCGACACACCGATCGCATTTCGGCAGTCTTGGAACTCGCGTCGGTTGCATCATCTTCAGCAGATTGCGTTCGATTCCAACTCGCTTCGATGAAACCGACCGCTGCAGTTTTGGAATGGCCTAAAACTACTTCGGACCGTCAACTTCGACCGCAGGAAACGCAGCCTTCGAAACTGCGTCGGATTCATCGACCTACGCTGCTTAGGAGTTTCACGCCAAACGCATGAAGCCAAATCGCGTTTGTGCGTCGGCCTTCTCGCCGATGCGAGTGAGCGAAGTCGCAATTCTTGGCCAATGTCAATTCCGGCTGGCTCGCCAAGGTGTGCGAGCAGGGCATCACTTGACTGTGATGTAGTAGTTGTTGAAAAAGTCGTGAGCGAGTTTTTCGACGCGAACTTCGGCAAAGCCAGCAACCACCACGAGTTAGCGAATTGAAGTTTGGGATATCGGTGTGAGCATTCGCCACGGTTGCTGATATAATCTGCAATAGCGTCGGTTACCTTTGTGGTGACTTGGAGACATTAGCAGATGCAAAGCATCCGTAACACAACCGCGATACTCCTTTTGGCCCAAGTTCATTTCTGCTTCAACGCCGTCTCGAACGCCATAGCTCAGGAAGCCGACAGCAAGGTTATCACTCTTGGCACACGATTCGAACGCAAACCGTGGGTCCGACTTCCGTGGCGGGAAATCGTAAGTCGATTCGAGTTTTCTCCTGATGGAGCGGAAACATGGTGTCTCGCCGGTTCGGGCGTTTCCCGTGGACGAGCTATCGTATTTCATCGAAAAAAACAGGCTTGGGAGAACATCCCTTCTCGAAACGACCCGGGGGTTTTTTGTGATGTTGCGGTCTCCCCCGATGGCAAAACAACTTGGATCGCTGTGTCGAGCGATGACGACCAAACTCAACGCGTTCGCCAACGCGGAACCGGAACAAAAGAGTGGCTGCAATTATCGAAACCCATGCCCGACCACGGTGTCGAAAACTTTTGGCTGTCGCCCAATGGGCACGAATTATGGATGAACACGGTCGGCTGTGGCTTGACGAGATTGAGTCTGAGGGACCACACCCTCCTACAATATGTCCAGAGTGAGTTTCGTCAATTTAACGGAATTCGTCAGGGTACATTGGTTGAGGATTATGTGCATGACCTTGTCTTCACTTCCGATGGCAAATTTGCCATCTGTGCTGCGAGTGGCGGTGGAGATTATGGGATCACTAAGATTGAACTCGCGACTGGGAAATCGACAAATTTCCCCGTGACCGACGCAATAGATTTTGAACATCTGGTTGTGTCCCTCGACAACAAATCCGTATGGTGTATTGGAAACAACTCGTTTCTTTGGTGTTTTGATATCGAATCGGAAAAATGGACGCACAAGCTTTCGTCGGACAAGGACATGCCGATTTCGTCGATTGATTCACTTGTATGTACACGCGACTCGAACCATGTATGGATTGCCGGTGCTGAAGGAATTGCCTGTTATGGAACCGGCAGTAAGAAATGGATCGGTTTTACGACTGACGAATGGTCTTCAGATCATGTGATTCCGGAATTTCAAACTGTACCATTGTTAATCACATCCGACGGCAAATACGTAATCGCGGGCCATGCGACTGGATTGGCATTATTTGAAAGTGACGGCGGTCAGTATTCCACGATCGAATCTGATAATCAAAAGAAGCAATCGTATTGTTCCGAAATTGTACCAATTCCAAATTCGACTAACTTTCTCTGTGCACTAGAATATGAATCTGGACATGGAGGCGGAGTTTTCTTACTGGATATGCAAACACGGTCTCTCGACCGACTATTTGGCGTGAAGACTCCGGTGACTGCTTTGGATTTTTCGCCATCCAATAGTGCATGGATCGCCTTACCTGGAGTCGTCTACGAGATCGATGTTTCAAAACGAAGTGTGCTTCGGCGACATACAACTCAAACGAAAGCACGGGGGACTCAGTCCGTACTGGAGGCGTTAAAGGGGTTCGAGCAGTAACGGAATCGAAACCTACGCTAACGACCGAGGATGACTAAGAAAACGTCCCAAACGGCCTTTTCTGAACGGATATGGCCTAAGAGAGTCGACCCTTTTCGTAGTCACATATCGACTAAGATAACGCTCGTTTCTTTCGACAGCTAGTCTGCGTCGGAGTTTCACTCCGACGCATCGTAGCCTTAGGCAGTTTTCTCGGTGATGTGGACCGACGTAGGTTATCGCTGCAAAATACGGTCGATAAATGGTGACTGCCAACAATCAAAAACCGCTTCCCACGGGTTTCCGGTACACTGATAGACGGAGCCCCTGGTGACCGCCTCACCGAGGCGGCACGACAAGCAGTTGCGTACCTCGACAACTAATCCATCGGAGCAGAACAAAAGGGGCAGGACCCTTTGATACGCGAGATCGAGCCGTCGAAAAACTTGGCTACCTCTTGACTGCAACTTTGTTCGCTCCGCTTTCAAAAAAATCTAGCATCCGTTGCGGGTAGTCCGGATGATGAAAGGAACTTGAATGGCCCGCACCCTCGACGAACCAAACTCTTGTGCCGGGCTCCGCGGCGGCGCGCAGTCGATACGTTTCGGTGTGCGGAATGATCGGATCGTCCGTTCCGTGAATAAGAAAAATTGGTTTTGAGATTCGCGCAATGTCACTTTCTGGTGCATAGTTCTCAATGTCTTTGCCAACATACGCAAAGAACCAAAGGCGGGAAATATTCCACGCGAACGGTGCAAATGGTCCGAGGTAACAGAACTTGGTTTCCAGGGCAAGGTTTTTGACGCTTGAAAAAGATGCGTCGACAACGAGTTTATCAAATATCTGATACTCAGCGGCACTTCGCAAAGTTGCGGCGGCTCCCAAAGAAGTTGACCACGCGTAGATGGGACGATTGGGAAAGTGGGCCTTCGCAAAGTCGTAGGCCGCCTTGACGTCCTCACCTTCACGAACGGCTAACGTGCAAGTGCGACCTTCGCTGTTGCCGTGACCACGAAAGTCAAAGGTGACCACGTTGTAATTGAGCTTGTGGAACACCTCGGAGACAAACAAAAAGTTCTGCTTGTTCGCACCTAAACCATGAGTCACAACGACCACTGGTCGATCAAGATCTGCTGCCGGAATCGCCCACGTGGACAAAGCTAAACCGTCTGCGGTTTTCACCGTGTGCTCGGTGTAGTTCATTCCAAAGTCGGCGGGCGTTTTGCTACAAGCAACTTTGGGCGGATGCATTTGCACGGTGGCAAGCAAAAATGTACCGAAAACCAAGACGACGACGAGCAGTCTCACGGCTTTGGAAGTGAATTGTCGCATTGTCGTTTGGTCACCGACAAAACGTTTCAGCAGTTTTGTCAGCGCAAAGTCGGTGAATTGCAATCCAAACAGAATCACGACCGCGGCCATGGAATCCAATGCGAACGAACCAAGCGAGTAGTATCCGTCGAGCAAACGCGCAATCACGTATCCACGGATTCCAACAAAAAGAAAAACCGCGAAGATCAGGCCAAGGAGGGGTTTAGCCCAAAACGGTCTCTTGGACGTTTCATGCTCCGAATTCACCGAGAATCCTCTTCGTTTGAGCCATAACTGGCTTGCCAAACACCATCTAAAACTTAGCTCAAGAAAAGCCAAGACGGCGAAGCGATTCACCAGCGTGGCGCGCAATCAGCAATGGTTGGTTTCTTGCCGCAGCGTTACGGAAACGCCTTGCATACAGTATTCTGCGGCCCAATTCGTCTAAAAACTCATGTTACTATTCAAAACGCCGCTTTGCCGCGGGAATGAGGTTTCTACGCCGGCAGGGCGAGTCTTGGACGAACCGCTTGCGGAGAACTCAGGCATCTGAGCACAAGAAACCCAGGCCTCGAAATCTGCGTCGGATTCATCGACCGAAGCGGCGTACAGATCGTAGAAGTTGAGTTGCTCCTTCACGGGCGAATCACGCCGTAGTTGATGTAATCTGTTGCCATGCTTGAGATTCGAACGCGGCCGACCGCGTGGCGGTCTGGTAAAAAAAGTTCTAACCGTGTCTGCTTGCCTCGATTGGATGTGTAACTCCAAATCCCATCAATGGTTGCGAATTCGACTGTTGACGGGAGTTGAACTTTTCGCGGCCAAAAAGATCGTTTGCCGTTACTGGCGACCTGCGGTTTCCACTAACGTCGAAATCACGACGCCGATCGACCAGTCACTAACCTGCCTCGGTGTTTCACGCCGACGCGTCGTAACATCAGGCCGAAAGTGCTTCGGTCTGGTAAACCTCTGCACCTTAGCAAGTTGCGTTTCGACGCTCGGGAGGGCGTCACCGCCCGCACGAAGCAAATTGCCGTTTCTGCTTACGTGAAGAACACGGAAGCGCACATCGTCCAACGGTCTGGTACACCGCCGCAGTCGCTTAGACAAGAATTATTTTCTCCGACTAGGTCCTGACTGAAGCCCGCGTCCCTAGTAGCTCTAAGCAAAACGACTAGAATTATCGTATTGCCGCTTGATTGGTGGCACGCCAATTCTCCCGATACATTAGCCGCCATAAATCAGCCCTTGCAGAGCCTCTTCAATGACGAAGTATTTTGCGTACGGTTCAAACTGCGACCCCTCGGTGATGGAGCAGAAAGGTGTTGAATTCACTGCTCGACAACGAGTTGTTCTCAGACGGTATCGCCTTCTTTTTAACAAGCAGTCGCTCCGCGATAATCTGCCGGAATCGATTGGTTTTGCGAACATCAATAAGTGTGAGGACGGTATGGTTGAAGGCATCCTCTATCAACTGGTCCTTGGAGCCTTGGACCGACTGGATGAAACCGAACGCTATCCAAATCACTACGATCGCATTCGCGTCGTCGTGGAAGCAGATTCAGGTATAGAAGAATGCTGGGCCTATCAAGCCCAACCGGCAGTAACTGCTGAAGGATTAGTGCCTTCTCGGAACTATTTGAATCACATTCTGGCGGGACGAGAATTTCTTTCGCAGCAATACTTCGAGGCTCTAGATCAATCTCAAACGTACAGTGGCGAATGTGCTTGCTGCGGTCGCAGTAGTGAAGTGCTCTTCGTCAAGGAAGACCACCATCTTCACACACTTTGTCAATCTTGCCGTGAAGCACGTATCAAGTGGGGAGACTCGATCAATCGTCTACTGACAGTTGCCGAAACGGCATCGATCATGAACCAGCTCGTGATGAATGGCTCTGGGTTTTCCTCAATTGAGGAATTACTCATCGCGGCAAGAGCTAGAAACCTCATTTAGGCGTATCAATTCGCTGGTCATGTCTAGCAGCTGCTAATTTCATATCGTTGCCACGGCAAAGAGACTATTGATGACACAGGCTGCTTGGGAAATTATTTCAGGAGACGGCCCTTTGATTGCCGCAGCAATCCATGACGGGCACTCCGTTCGGCCCAACAAGAAGCCGCTGCTGGCACTTTCGGATGCGGCGAGACTGACTGAGCAGGACCCTTGTACGGCCTTCTGGACGACCATTGCTGCAACTCGTGTTGTCGGGAAGTGTTCGCGATTTGAGTTCGACTTAAATCGCCCTCGAGAGAAGGCAGTCTATCTTCACCCTGCCGATTCCTGGGGCTTGAAGGTCTGGCATAGCGAACTACCAAGCGAACTGGTCGAAGAATCACTCCGACTGTACGATGCGTTTTATGCCGAAGTTGAGCAGCTTCTAGAGGCTCTCATCGCTCAGCATGGACGCATCGTGATTTACGATTTGCACACGTATAATCATCGCCGCAAAGGACCTTATGCAGAGTGTGACGATGCAGAATTGAACCCTGAAGTCAATGTTGGCACCGGCACAATGGACAGACAACGCTGGGCAAAGGTCGTTGATCGCTTTCTTTCGGTCCTTCGTGAACATGACTGCTTAGGACGTAAACTGGATGTGCGGGAAAACGTCAAATTCTTCGGCGGCCATTTTGCCAAGTGGATTCATCAGCGTTTTCCTGAGCAAGTGTGTGTTCTGTCAATTGAGTTCAAAAAGTTCTTTATGGATGAATGGACTGGGGAGGTGGATGAAGTGCAGTCGACAGCAATTAAGTCGGCACTTGCCGCGACCATTGCAGGAGTCTTGTCGGAGTTGAAACGCCTTTGAAAAGTACCGAATCCACCAACCTTGCCATTTCTGGTGATCTGATTGAATCGGTCCGTTTGCGGTTGGATTCCGGGGAGCGAGTTCGCAGAACCCTGCCGGGTGGCGGGCGGTTGCATGTTGACCGTTCACTTCCTTTCCTTTGTGTTTACCGAACACCGGCTAATCACGATGACTTGGGCACACAAGAGCTTCTCTTTGGTGAAGCTTCGTTTCTGATTGCGTCTGGGGCGGCCAGTGCTCACAAAAGCGTTGCGGCTCTGGTGAAGACTGTCGTTGAATCTATGAAGCAGCGATTTGACGCGTTTCTGATTGTCGAAATCTGGTCAGCGTCTAGCTCTGACGTTTTCGAGGCTTCAGAGGAGAGTGATCTGGAGCCGACCGAATTGCGGCCTGACTTTACGATTGCTTCGAAGGGACCAAATACTCCCTTTCGAACCGTCGATTCGCTTCGCAAGCAGCTCGAAAAAATCACTTATCTGAAACAACGAGCTTCTGTGAGCGTCAACGAAAAAGCTGATGGCCATCCAGTGGCTATGCGGTCGTTATTGACGACGACGTCCTATCGGAAGTTAGGTTGTGAGACCATTGGGCTCCGTGTTCGACCTATTTATCGTTCCCATGATACCAGCGAACTCTATCCGGCTGTTTTGCGTTCATTGAGAAAAGGGATCGGCAAAGCACTCAAGCAAGCCTTTTTTACGTTTGCAAAGACCCGTACCAACGCAAAGCCTGAGCACTATTATTCTTTAGGCCGACGAACGATGGTCCGAGCGGTCAAAGCGGCTGACCGAGGTCTGGCGGAGGTTAGCGACGCGTTTAGTTTCTTACTACAAGTAACTCCCGTAAATGCCGAAGCAGCGTGGAGCGAGTTTCGACGAAGTCGCTTCGAGCAAGCCCCAAGATTCTACTATCGACCACTTGCTGTAGAACCGGGTGTGCTGAAACGAAAGCTATTCGATATTGCTATTGAAAAGATCGAAGACCCAACCTTAGCGGAGCTCTTTCGCCAACGCCAAGACGAGCTAGATCGCAAGATTACGATGCTCTCCGACATCGGCACTGTTCGTTTCATACTTGGGAGCCAACAAGTCTACGGTGCCATTGAGCCTAGTCTCGTGCAGTTGGCCGAGAAACTGTTGTCGACAGTCGCTTCAAGAAGCCGTGATGAATCGAAGGGGGGTGAACTTTCAGCCACGGAATTTGCGAAGCTGGCTGAAAAAGAGATTCGTCATTATCGCCAGTTGCTCCCACAGTTCACCGCCGAAGTTGTCGTGCGGGATGACATGTTTTCGGGACTCATGTGTTCTGGAGGCAATTTGCTGATCGGTCATCAGGCAAAAATCTCTGCTCGGCGAGCCGAAGCCTTGCTTCAACATGAGGTTGGGACGCACCTGCTGACCTACTACAACGGACTGGTGGAGCCCTTTCAGCTGTTGCACTCCGGTTTCGCAGGGTACGACTCGCTTCAAGAGGGTCTAGCAGTTCTCACGGAGTACCTTGTAGGGGGCTTGAGCCGACCCCGACTGAGGTTATTGGCGGCTCGGGTTATTGCCGCAGCTTCTCTGCTGCAAGGCGCCTCCTTTGTCGAGACCTTTCGGCGACTAGACCGTGAGTACGACTTCTCCCAGCAGGTTGCCTACACGATTGCCATGCGGATTTATCGAGGAGGTGGCCTCACTAAGGACGCCGTCTACCTGCGTGGTCTCGTCGAGGTGCTCGTGTATCTAGCCAAAGGCGGCCGGCTAGAGCCCTTATTTGTCGGCAAGATCGCCAGTGATCATATCGGGCTAATTCGAGAACTTTTGCACCGCAAGGTGATTCAACCTCCCTACCTCCGTCCCCGGTACCTACAATTACCAGGCGTTTCAGAGCGACTGGAAAAACTTAGCCACGGGATGACCGTGCTTGATTTGGTAAAAGGATAAAAGCAGATGAGAGTGGGCTTCGTTGTTAACGATATTGAGACCGAGACAGAACACTACACAACGACTCGACTGGCAATGGCTGCCGTGAATCGCGGCCATGAAGCTTGGTTGATTGGATCAGGCGACATGGCCTTTGATCCAGACGATCATGTGCGAGCGCGTGCACGTACTGTTTCCAAGACTAGCTACAAATCAAACAAACTATTCTTGCAGGACTTACGTGGCTCAAAAGGGCGTTCAGAACGAATCACGGTCGACGACTTGGACGTCCTCATGCTTCGCAGTGATCCAGCCAGCGAAAAAGGAAAACGCGAATGGGCTCAGATGGCAGGAATCAATTTCGGCCGAGCTGCTATGCGTCGAGGGGTCATCGTCCTCAACGATCCGGACCGGCTTGCTCAAGCGATGAATAAGATGTACTTCCAGTTGTTTCCAGAAGAAGTACGGCCCGCGACATTGATTACTCGTGATACTAAGGAAATCAAAGAGTTCGCGCGTGAACAAGGGGGGAAGATTATCATCAAGCCCTTACAGGGCTCTGGTGGCCAAGGAGTTTTCTTGATCAACGAAGACCAGCATGGGAATCTCAACCAAATGGTTGAATCTGTCAGCCGCGATGGCTATGTCGTTGCCCAAGAGTATCTTGAAGCTGCTGCGGAAGGCGATATGCGTCTGTTTATGATGAATGGCCAGCCGCTCCGCTACAAAAACAAATATGCCGCCTTTCGCCGATTGCGTGCTTCGGAAGACATTCGCAGTAATATCCACGCTGGTGGCGAAAAAGCAAAAGCCGTCGTAGACGATGTCGCTTTGCACATAGCTGAAATTGTCAGGCCAAAATTGGTTGAAGATGGAATGTTCTTGGTCGGTCTCGATATCGTTGGCAGTAAGTTGATGGAAATCAATGTGTTCAGTCCTGGTGGCTTGGGTAGCGCCCGACAGTTTGAAGGGGTCAATTTCTCCCACGCGGTGATTGAGTCCTTGGAGCGGAAGGTGCAATACATGGGCTACTATAAACGCAACTTCAACAACATCGACATGGCGACGCTCTAACGCATTTGCGGGTACGGAAAAAGCTTGGCAAATACGTCATCGAAAGACGTATTGGCGAAGGCGGTTTTGCTGCGCTCTTTCAATCCCGTGACACGATTGAAGTGCCATAGTGCATTTCGGTGAACCTCAGCTGTGCGAGGTAGCATATTCAGTTCGAGCGTTCGGATGTCACCACCTCAGGCACGAACGTCAGGCCGCCAAAGTGCAGAGGTGCACCAGTCCGATGCACTTTTCGGCAATTCTGAAACTGCGTCGGATTCATCGACCGAAGCGGCGTACAGACCGTAGAAATTGAGTTGCTCGCTCACGGGCGAATCACGTCGTAGTTGATGTATTCTGTTGCCATGCTTGAGATTCGCACGCGGCCGACTGCGTGGCGGTCCGGCAAAAAAGTTCTACACGAGTCTGGTAGCCCCGACTTCTCCTCTCCTTTTCCTCTGAAAAAAAGGGGAATTCAGCTCGCCTGTTCGGGAGTTGCCCGCGTCCACCGAGACACTTGTGCCTTGTCCACTACCGGTTTCGGGGCCAAGCGATCGGTATTCTGCTGGATTGCAAGCCGCAACTTGCAACCGGCGTTGGCTCGCAAACGCGATTAGAGAGTTCTGCAGAACGTACTGCAGAGTACTCTGCAGTAGCTTCTGGAGAACGCTCTGGAGAAGCTTCTGCAGAACGCTCTGGAGAATGGGTCCGAGGGCGCGGCGGGATTGAACTTTTTGTAGACCACTTGTCTGAACAACGCTAAAATGAGGATAGCTACACCCGTTACACTCAACGGACGGGGTGTGGCTAACAGCCTGTTGAAATACCAATTTTGTAGGCCGGATCAAGCGAAGCGCTGCTCCGGCAGTTCCCAGAAATCGTGGATGCCGGAACGTCGTCGCTTCGCTCCTCGGTCCGGCCTACTCGGTTTTCAACTGGTGGGGTATGGATTTGGGGTTCGGGGAGTTTCTTTCGGACTGTCTTGTCTATATCCCGGTGTTGTCTTGTTTGGAGTCGACCTCTGACAAGCACCAGCAGGACGCTTTCCACTTAACCTCGCAAGAGGCGTGCAAATTGGGGCGAGATGGCAGTGGGTGCTGCCGTAAGCGGTCATGGCACGTTGCAGCTAATCCGGAGTTAGCCGGTACACGGCCGGGAAAGGAATCGCCAGTGGTCAATCAGGTGAGGAAGACGGCCGACGTGCCCGATATCGCACGGCAGCTTGGAGGCAGGTTTCGCCAACCTGTACACTCGGCGCGCACGCACTCAAAATTCCAATTCCGGGCTCTGGTGTCCCCTTCCATCCCGGTGGTCCATGATGCTCGCGAAAGCGAGATTTGCAGCGCGTGACCGAGAGGGCTCTTACGGAGTAACCTGGGCAACACTTTGATTCAGTACTGGTACGGCTGCCAAGTAGAGTCATCTACAGGGCCGGAAAGGGGCGGCGTCCGCGCCGACCGAATGACCAACAAGTGATCAGCAGTCAAAATGCTTGCCAAACGTTTGCAAAGATCGATGAGTGAATCCATGAGAAATCGCCGAATCGCGGGGCTGCGGAGCCGATTTTGGCAATTCGCCGTATGTTACAAGTTGGTGAGTGCGCCGCTTTGTGTCGCGAGAATCGCTGTTGTGGCGATTCGCGGCCGGCACTATATTTTGAAAACCAAATTTGGTTCAGCAAATATCATTGAGGGTGCGATGGTTAGGCCAGCTAGCAAGGAACTGACGGAACGAGAACTTGAAGTGATGCATGTCTTCTGGCAGGTCGGCGAGAGTACGGCGAACGAGGCCCGCGAGGTCCTGGCCAAGAGTGGTATCGATCGGGCCTACGTGACGGTTGCCAACTTGGTCCGCCTGCTGGTGGATAAGGGTTTTCTGCAGCCGATCAACGACAAGCGGCCGTTTCGTTACCGGCCCATTCGTTCGTTTGAGGAAGTTTCACGCAGCCTGGTTGGCGACCTCGTACAACGTGTCTTCGGTGGATCACTCGGCATGTTGCTCGTACAGGCGATGGGCGAGAAGAAACAGCTAACTGCTGAGGAGCGCGCGTGCTTGGAGCAAATCCTAAGGGAGCAGGATGATGAATGAACTGACCGTGGCTTGGTTGTGGAGCGTGGGGCAAGTCTCTCTGCTTTTAGGTTTGGGGCTGGTCGGCGCGAGATGGTTCCTGCCTCGTAGCCCGAGGCTGGGTTTGGTGCTGATGAATGGCGTCACGCTGTTGGCGCTGCTCGCGACATGCCTGGCCGTGCTTCCGCTGGCCTCTCAACAGCCCTCGCGACATTCACTCGCGTTGCCAACGCGGCATCACCAGACAGACCAAGTTGGCACGGAGATCCAACCAGGTGTCACGGCGTTCCGTTGGTCGTTGGATCTACAATCGCTCCGCAACCGAACCGCGGCCTTGTCGGATGGTGTGCCGCTTTCGACGCGAGCGGCGAACATTTGCACGACCTGGTTCCTCGGATTGGCAACGCTGACCGCCTGCGTGGCGTTGGCGCGCCTCGTTTCGGCCTGTTGGTTTGTTCAACGGTTGGCACGCGGCAGTACTTTGATACGCGAAGCGACGGTCCACCAGCAGGTTGTGGAGCTGGCACAACAGATGTCGTTTGCCCCGAGTGTCACGCTGCGGGAATCTTCGCGGATCAATAGCGCGGCGGCGCTTGGTTGGTGGCGGCCGACGATTGTCTTACCAATGGATTGGCGCGAGTGGAGTTCCGTCGAACTGGCCGCCGTGTTGGCTCATGAGATTGCCCACCTGAAGCAAAGGGATTGCCATTGGCGGATTCTCTCCGCGGTGTTGCAGACCCTTCATGCCTATCACCCGCTCGTCTACCCGCTGACTCGGCGACTGGTGCTGTTGCAAGAACTGGCGGCGGATCGCCGGGCGGCCCGCGCTCTGGGAAGTCAGCGGATCTATTTGCGAGCATTGGCTCAACTGGCTCTTCGGCGCGACAAGCATTCGCGTGACGCGACGAAGTGGTTATTACCTGTGTTTTCCGGTTATTTGATCAGGAGGATCAAGATGCTAAAGAATCAGGATGATTCGCGAGGCCGTTTGTATTTACGCGTTGCTTACGGGACGACACTCGGAGTGCTGTTGCTGGTCGGTGTGAGTTGTTTGGGCCTACGCGTTTTGGCGCAGGCACCGAAAGAAGAACCGGCGGCGCGCGTGGCACGGTCGGCATCGGCCCGCGGCGAGCAACGTGACGAGTCGCGGCCGCCGACCGAAATCTCGCTGGTCGGTAACAACGAATACGGAATGTGTGTCATTCGCGTGGACCAAATCATGCGTCAGCCAGAACTGGCCAAGATGATGGAGTTGGCTCTTGGGGAGATGCTGCCGTCCGATGAAGACGACCAACTTGCTTGGAAGGAAGTAACCGGCAGCGACCAGATGCCAAAGTTTAGTTTTAGCAACATTGAGTACATCGCCTGTCGTCCAACTTTCAGCGTGCGGAACCGAAACGACGCCGAGCCCGAGGGGCAGCAGGGGCGAGTCACCTTCGGTGCTTCGTTGCTGGTGATCCAATTCAAGAACGACGCGCCGCTTGATGAGTGGATCGGAGAGTATACGCCGCTGGCCAAGAAGCTTAAACACGAAGGACTGACCTATTATCAACTGCCGACATTTCCGCTGTTCGGTCCCATGCCGATCAGCTTCGCCAAGGTGCCGAATGAACCACGCAAGATCGTGTTTGGTATCGCGGATTCCGAGACGAAACAACCCAAGATACTGCTCGACTACTTGCAGAAAAAGAAACCGGGCCCGCCGGCTCGCTGGACCAAGGACTGGGATTCGGTAAGCGGCGGGACGTTCAGCCTAATTTGCTCGGACAAGGAGGTCGAAGTACTAAAAAACGACGGCACGCCGATCACGGTTTCTCGCAACAAGTGCCTGGAACATGGCCGGACGTTTGGTTTGCGAATCAAGCTGCCTCTCGATTCCGATCGCTTCTCCGCCCGGCTACATGTTGGCTGCGACAATCTCGAAGCGGCGGAACGAGTCAAGGAAGGGCTGAAAGAGAGATTGGCCGATGTTCGAAAACTGGTTCAAGAAGAGTTTGCCAGCGGCCCGGACGCGACGGTTGGCGACGACGAAAGCAAGGTCGCCGAGGGAATAAGAAGCGTCGTGGATAATGCCACCCTTCGCGTTTCCTCGACCGAAGACGGTCGCGCGAATGTCACCCTAGAATTCGAAACGACCATGACCAACAAGGCGGCGGTCTACGCGTTGCAGATCTTCGTCATGTTATAGGCGGCTCGCATCGCGCGTGGCCGCAGAGGCGCAATGAGTCATTGCGCTAGGCAGCGAGATTACTTTTTTTTTCGGCGTGGCGGCGTTTGGTGAGCCACCCTTCGCCCAACACGCTCAGCGCGACACGGTCTTCCAAATTGGGGCGGAAGATCGTGAGTAGAGCCAACGGTAAGTACCACGCCATGAACAGACCACCCCCATAACCGTGCCAAAACTGAGTGGCGATCATCAATGCCGACGAACAACTCAACAGTGTGCCGAGGTTCTTTTGCGCGGGCCAAACGGTAAAGCTAATGCTGAGCGCGATAAAGGCAACCAGTACCGGCAGGCGGACGATGGGGTACCAACCGAGCGGTCCGCCCCAGAGCCCCAGCAGCCCTTCGCGAACGGGCCACCAGATACCAAACATTGTTTTGACATGCTGCCAGTACGACGCAACGTCGGAGGAGATAAAGATCAATGAAAATGCCAAGATCCCCAGCATCGACACGACCCCGGAAAGAAAGCGGCCCAACCCTCGTTGCCAGTAGAAACTGATCCATAGGGGCAGCAGGAACAAGGGATAGT
>JAJDEH010000458.1 GCA_029259935.1 Planctomycetota bacterium | reverse complement strand
GTTCCGGCTTGCGGACGGGGCCGAGTGGTGGGTGAATTGTTGCGATGATCGCGAATTACCGTTGTTGTACCGTCTCGATGGTCACGAATCACCGTTGTCTTCACACCTCGATGGTCTCGAGTGGTCGAGCGCCGACGGGATTGGCGGCTACGGGAATTGGAAGAATTTGAGTGAGATTTCGCACTGCGCGACTTGTTGGAGTTGTTTTTGTTCTGAGCTTCGGTGATCCGCGGCAGAACCGCGATCGCCAGCATGAACATCAGTGAAGTAATTGCCAGGCGTTTCATGGTTTCGTCTCCTGTTGGAACGGGTGGATGCTGGAACGAATGGCGAAGTCTCGCCTTTCGTCGTTGTTCATTTAGGCAAACAGATACTTGCCTTGTTGAAGAGAGAGGGCACGTCGGCCCGCTTGGATTACGCGCGATCCGGAAATATTGCAAAAAAAGCAGACGTGCGGCGAATTGCCCTGCATTTACGCGATTTCTCGCGTCGGCTTCGCGAAAAGATTCTTCCGGAAGAATGCGCGGAGGTTCAACGGCTCTAGGGCCGGAGCAGGAGTTTCGCGGGACAGGTTTGTAGCCTGCCCCGCGTTAACGGGCTCGGTCAACTTTCGACTATTGAGCCGCGTCGACGAAATTTCTGTCCAAGATTTGCTGGGCCTGAGTGCGAACCCAGCTAAATCTCGGTTGCCACTGGCCGCCGGCAAGCTGGTCGTACAGTTGCAACGCGCGTTGAGACTTGCCAACGCGGTCCAGCATTTGCGCGTGTTGCCACAAGATTTCGGCGTTGGTCGGCTCGGCCTCGAAGGCGGCGGCGAACGCCCGGTCGGCAAGCTCGAACTGCTCGTCGTCGCGCATGGCGTGGGCCAGATCTCGCCAAGGCGCGGCTTCGTTGGGCTTCAATGCCAGCGGGGTCGTCAGATAGTCCCACGCCAATTCCCGTTGGCCCAGCCGGTTGAAAATCTTGGCCGCCGCTTGGCAGGCTTGGGTTGGATCGTTGTCCAACGAGCGCCACTGGTCGGCCGTCTTGACGATCTGGGACACCAGTTCGTCGATCGATTGCGAGTCGGGCCGGGCGACGGCATTGGCCAGCTTGCCATAATCGGCCAGCAATTGGCCATACTCGTTGCGTAACCAAGCGAGATTGACGGTGGAATCGAGTTGCCGAAATTCCAAATCGACGGCCTGTTCTCGATACGCCAACGCTCGGGCCAGCATATTCGCGTTGTCTGAGATCTTCGCGCCCAGACGCCACAAAGATGCTTGCTTGGCGAACTCATCGTTCTCCAACAGCGACGCCAATAGAGTTTCGGCACGGGCGTATTGGTTGTCGTGCAGAAAATACTCGAGCACGGCGAGGGTCGTCGGAATCCGCTCGCGGGCGCTGGTTCCGCTCTGAATCTGTTCGATCAACTGCTTGGCCAAAGTCGAGCGGCCCAACTGCCGGCACTGCCAAGCGAAGGAGACCGCGGCCGTTCGCCGCTGCTGGTCGATCAAACGCCGACACATTACTTTTGCCAATCTGTCGAAGCCGTCGCCGGAGTTGTTTTCGTCGGAAACCGCCGCATCGTCTTGGCCATCAAAATTGCCTTTATAGGCTTTGACGACCTTCACAAAATCCTTTTCGATCGGCGGCAGCAGGCCCTTGTCGAACGTGTCGAGATAAAGCTGCAGGAACAGTTCTTGAGCCTGCTTCTTTTTTCCACTGGCCGACAGCGAGCGGGCCAATTCGTACTGAGTCACATAGCTGGTCGCTCCCTGCTTTTCCAATCGCAACAGCGAATCGGCGATCCGCCCGAACGGCTGTTTGCCACCCAGATGGTGCTGCACTCGCCGCAGCAGGCCGAATGCAAACGTGGGCGAATCGCAGCGATCGACGAAAGCGAACAGTCGTTCCACGTCGTGACGCAACTGCTGGGCATCCTCGCTGACCTTTTGATCCGTCGCCCAGTAGGCTTGCAGATATTGGTACTCGGACAACCTCGCGACAAAGCCGTCGTCGGCCGACTTGACCACGCGGGGCAATTGCTTCGATTCTTCGTCAACCGGTTTCAATTTCTCGGCGATATATTCGGCCAACGGATGCTGGGGATGGTCGGCCAGGGGATTCATATCGACTTTGGTGCCGTCGCCTAGATCGGCCGCCTTGTCGACATCCCAATGAACGCCGCTGGATAGGAGTAATGTATAGAATCCAATCCGCCGGTCACCCCGAGCAAAGAAACGACGGGCGATCACGTTTCGCATTTCTCCGTTGTCCTGCCAATGGCCGGCGGCGATCAGTCGCAAGGCGTCTTCTTCGCTCCAGCGCGCCACGTCGTCGCTCGCTCGATCCGCAGCGGCGATTTGTTTCAGTGCGCCCTGCTGAGATGCGTCGATCGTCTGGTCGGCATTCTTCACGGTCTGATGAACGTGCGACCGGTTCCGAACGGGCATCGGCAAGACGACCAGGTCCTTCACATCCGGTGTCAAATCGGGCGCGGCGGTGTTCTTGACCGCCAGCTTCCACTGGCTGACCGTCTCGGCTTCGCCGTCCAGCAACCGTACCGTGCCATCCTCGGCATAGGTCGTTCGTGCGATGACTTCTCCGGTCGGCATCTCCACAATTTGTCGCTCGGCAAGCCGTCCGTCTTTTCCGAATACCATATGAACTCGCGGATAGTGTAGCGGCTTGTCGTCTTCACTTTTGATGTCCGCAATCCAGTGCGGCACGATGGCGATAGTCCGCTCGCCGATCATTCGCAAGTCGGCACCGGTGGCCATGTCCTCGGCCGATCTGACGTGCCACGGAACGAGCCGCGAGACACCCGAGCGATGAAAGCGGCTGGACGTTCGCTTGGCACCGATACCAAGCTCGGGATACAAATGCCAAATCATGGAGCCGTCGCAAACCACTTGCTCGCGCAGTCCGTGTTTCGTTATACGATCGAATTGATAGCGGCCTCGGCCATCCACGCGCAACTGGACCGGCTCACGTCCCAGACGCGGCAACGTAATCGATTGCCAGCCACGCCGTCGCGCCGAAGCGATGAGCTTACGGGCCTGGCTGTCGATCTTACCGACCTTGGGCGAGTTGGTGATTTCCGCTTCTTGTTCCAGAACGGCCAACACGTCGGCGCGCGAGGTGTTCATTCCCGGCGTGAAGGCCAGCAAGTGCCGAAACGGCCGCGGATCACTGGCGATCCCTGGCTGTACATAGAGCAGACTCGGCTTTTTCAATCCATGTTCAAGGCGTTCCGTCATTCGCCGCGACCAAACACGAAGCACGCGTCGATCTTTTGAAAGTCGAGTGTGTCGCGTCCACGGTCGATTAGTTTTCGTCTCGATGATTTCGGGTGTGGAAATCAGCAACGTGTCGTCGTGTATTGTGAATGCCAGTTCGTGGTCCCGCAGCATCAGCCGCAACGCCGATCGCAAAGAGATACCACTCAGTTCGCGAGTAATCGGTGTATCGCGCCCAATACCCGCGGCGTCCAACGTCTTGCCATCAAGTTCGATCTGAATCTTGTGCCGGTCTTCAAGGAAGTCGATCGCGTCTTGCAAGGGAGTTTCAACGAAACTCAATTCCGTATCTTCATCTAAAGCAGTTCGAATCCTTTGCTCTTCGCTACTACCACGTAGATCGACCGAGCGGTACTTGAGCCGCTTCAATGCTAATTCCTCCCATAGCGCAGCATCCGGATATTCAATCCATAAATCGTCTGGATGGGGGACATGAGACAATTCATCTTGATAGAGTGCTTCGGCGAATTTGGCCTGTCGCAGTTCCCGCAACCTATCCATCAAGACAGTTTGCTCCGCGAAACGCGAGTTAAAGCGTGCCCGCGAGCTTTGAATCCCCGGTTGATCCAAGCGTTCCATGAGTCGCGAGGCAAGCCGCGTATTTGCCAATGCGGTGGTCAGGTTTTGCATCGCCAGATCGCGCCGTCTGTCATGCATCGTCTGCCTTTGACTGATGACCAGACTCAGATTGGTCTCAAAGTTCTCAATCGAACCGACCCCGCCAACTTCGTCCCATGTCTCCGGCGCGACCGTGGAGTTAATCAACCTAATCAGCGAGCCAAAATCGCTGGCGGCTGCCCCGCCACGGTCCCATCCTCGGTTCTGGCGGTAATACGCCCGCAGTTCTTGGGTGGTTGGAACTTTACCGGCCAGATCCAGGAAGACCGGGCGGATGAAATCAGACTGCGAACCATCACGCTGTAGACGCATTGCGAGGAAGTTCGCCGCGCCATTAAAATTCAAATCGCCATCTCCCCAGATCGTGGATGGCATCCCATCGCCGTCATTGTCGATGTCGTAGGGCAACGCCGCGTTAGCGTTGAGGACAAGCGAGCTACTGGGTATCCGCCATGGGTCGAAAAAATTCCCGTTGATGTCCTGGGAAATGGGAACGACGAGATCCCCGACGGGATAGCTGTTGGTGAGCAAGCGACCGTTGGAGTTGAAAACGCCAAACTGAGGAACCGCTGTCGTAAAGCCGTCCCGTACGAACCTCAAGTCCAAGTCGCCAGTCATCTGACCGGCGCTCACCGGATCGATTCCAAATATCTGCGTCGGTCCAAAGTCGTCGGCAGGCCGCCTTATCCCACCGAGCAACACCGTGCCGCCGTCGGGAACTGTTACTCTGGTGCCATCCCTAGTGAAGGCATAGACGTAGTTTGGCTCCGCCGACTGGTAACCAAATCGCCCCACGCGTACCAGCAGCGTGTTTAACACTTGCTGCCCTGACGGTTTGGCCGGGGCCTTCGTCTTCTTAGGCTCATCCTTCACGATCTCCGGTTTCGGTCCCTGCAGCGGCTCGTGAATCACTTCGATCTTTTCGGGACACGGATACAATGCCCAGTGATCCTTGCGGCCCCGGTCGACGTTGTATTGCTCGTACATCTCTTCGTTTTCCAGCACCAGCAACGACGTAAAGGGCGACATCACGTACATCGCTTTGCTGAGTTCGACGATTTGCGTCTTGTGCCGCGCCGCGTTCTCGGCCACCATCTTGTCGATCGCCAGCTTGGCCCAAAAGCGAGGCAGATAACCGGCCTTGGCTTTCACGTTTTCAACCGGGATCGTTTGCTCGAATTTCTCACCGTCAAGCGAACCGTGTAAGTGCAGCGTTTTCGGCAGCGACTGGCCCGGCTCGATCTTGGCCACCGCGCAAATCTGCTCGCCATGAACCGCACCCTCGCCAAACGCGAAGAATTCGGTCTTCTCGCCGTCGGCCGCAACGCGCAGATCGAGCAGCCGGGGCGTGTTGAGCGTGGCGGACAATTCAAACGCTCGCCACTCGGTCGGTTCATCGGGATTGATTTGCGTAAAGTAGCCGCCCGTTTTGCTGGCAGCCGCTTTCATGAAGCCGCGATTCCAGCGCTTTCCCACGCCGACGCCGACATATTGAGTCTTCGACGGAAGTTTCATGAGCAGCACATTCGTTTCCCGCGCGCCAAGAATCGGCACGCCCGCTCCGACATGCACCAAAGTCGGATTCTTGGCCGCTTTCGAATAGGCTCCGCAAGCCCGGAAGGCTTTTTCCAAATCGAGCGCCCCGATCAAATGCGTCCGTTGCAAAAAGGTGATCGCCTCCGTGACGTTCTTCGGCGTGGCCGGTTTTAGTTCCGCCGCGAAGGCGTGCGTGCGCGTACCCGCCGTCACGATTGCGAACTGGTCGTCGTGTTCGGCGTTCTCCAACAATGTTTGAATGATGTCGACTTGCACCTGAGCGGCCAACGGACTGCGGCTGCCATCGGCGTCGAACAAAAAGATCCAATCACGCCGCTCGCGCCGCGACTTGGTCTTCAAGGTGGGCCGATAGCGGGCCATGAAATACCGTGAACCATCGTGGTCGACGGTCGAGAAGTACGCCTGCTGTTTGGAATCCGGTTCGCGCAGTTCAATTACGACATCCGTATCAAATTGAACGTCCTTTGCCGTGGCGTTCAGGATGACGTCGCCGTCGCGGGTGGTCGCCGTCAGATCGTGCGAATCGCACTTCCGCTTCAACCGCTCGCCGTTGACAAGCTGCACGTTAACCGACCAGTCGCGCACACTGTTCATGTTGTGACCGGCCGGGAAGCGATATTGCATCCGCCCATAGTGGTTTTCCAGCCGCTGCGTGTAGCTGAGTACGATTCGCTTTTCCTGCCGGCCCTCCAAAGGAAAGACGCGCATCTTGAACGTGCTGCCATCGACCCATTCCAACAGCGCCGGATCGAGCGCCCGATGCTTGATGGTCTCAAACACATCGCGGGCCCGGTCGCGTTCGCACATGCCGCCTTCCATCAGTTGGCCGGAAACGTACATCGCCAACCGCGAAATCGACGCATCGGGCGGTAGCGGAAAATAGAACGTTCCTTCCAATCGTGAACTCAGGTGGTTGAAGTAGGTTTGATCGATGGTCGTGCGGGCAAAACCGTCTTGGATGTGGACATCGACGTGATAGTCTCGCAAGGAAAGCTTTGCCTCTTGGCCCTGCGGATCGACGGCAACCAGCGAACCGCCACCGTACTCACTGCCGGGGACAAGGGGCGACCGTGAAGCCGCCATCAGTTCCTTGGTCCAAGCCAGTAGATGTGATGCTCGCCCGGCCGGGGATACGACCGGCGGGGCATCGGCCTGACGACGGGCGTCAAGCCTCTGCCCCGCCTGGAGCGGCGTATCGACGCCGTCGACGACGACTTTGCCTTGCGTGACGACGACCGCAGTTTTCGCCGCAGCGACTTGGACGGCGAACTTGGTGCCCAAGGCGGTGACGTCGCGCTGCGGTGTCTTCACCACGAACTTGTTCCGAGCGTCAGGCGCGACTTCCAAAAACACCTGGCCACGGTTCAACCGAATGTTTCGCGCGTCGTTGATATCAACGGCCGAGTTCTCGTCGATGTACAGCGCCGAACCGTCCGGCAGGGTAACACGCCGCCGCTCGCCGCTTGCGGTTTCCAGCTTACTACCGATCGCCACCGGTTCCGGTTTCTCGGCCGCCGCCCGTTGCCGAGGCGTGATGCCTCGATGCCCGACCATCCGTACCGCTGGAGCGGACGGAATAATCTCGGCCCGCGAAAGATCAATCTGCCGAAATTGCGGACTCTCTTCATCTTCGCTGTCCGCGGCTTCGGCAGCGACGTATGCCTTGCCGTCGATCCAAACAACCTCGTCGTCGTGAAAGACCCGTGGCGTGCTGTTGGACTTCGGAATCGAAAGATAGATGATCACCAGCAGCAGCAACGCCACCATCGCCCACGGCGCCATCTCCCAGTGGACGAATGGGCGTAAGCGGTTGTTCGCGGGCCGCTCGGCGCGATCGCCGTCGCTGGCAGCTTCGTCTCGCTTATTCTGGCGTCGCGACTCGTCGAGCACACGGTCGCCGACCCGCGCGACAAACTCGGAATCCGGGATTTCCGGCTCGTAAGACTTCGCCAGCAAGCGTTCAACGTTTTGATCCGCGACCGATTGCTGGTCGCTCGACGGTTTATCGGAACGATCTTTCATTGTTTCGTCTCCACGAGTTAAAACCCGCTGCTGTCAAAAAGCCAAGCCTGGTGAGATTCGATTTCGACAAAGTCAACCACTAAGGAAATTCGGTATTCAGATTACGCGCCAGCGCCAAGAAGGCTTCGCGAAATGCCTGCCGCGAGCGAGTCAGCAACGACTCGACGGCCCGTTCGGTGGTCGAACGAGCGGCCGCGATATCCCGGACGCTTTTGCAATCGACATATTTCGCTTCCAGCGCCTGGCGATAGTGGGGCGGCAGTTGCGACATCGTAATGTTGACCATTTCCCGCGTCTCTTCGCGCTCCAGCACCTGGTCGCCGATGGGATCGGATTCCAAACGGTCGAAAATCTGGCGCAGATCTTCGTCCATCTGTTCCCACAGCGACTGCAAGCTGGTCGTGTTCTTGTCGCGTGCGAAGACCCGTTGGATTTCATTCCGGGCCAGGCCGGTAATCCACGGAAAAATGTTGCCGTCAGCCCGCGCGGGCTCATATCGTGACAGGTCGCGAATCGCCAGAATCAGCGTCTCTTGGACGACGTCCTCGCATACATGCCGATTCCGATCGACCCGATAGAAGCAAAAGCGATACAGCGGATCGACAATTTCATCGATCAGCATTTGCACCGCGCCGGAGTCGCCCCGCTGGGCCATTTTTTTCCAGCGGGCGTCGAACGTTGTTTGCGATCCCACGCCAACTCCTCTATGCATTCACGCTCGCGACCCTTGCCACTCGTCGCCGCTGTAAGTAGATGTGCTGCGGCCCAGAAAATCCTTCGAGGAAAAGATGAAAATGAGAGAGAAAAAGGAAAGACGATGCATCCAAGGGACCCAATTCTCCAACACGCCTAGTTTAGCCAGAAAACTAGCGAGGCAGTGCCTCGGACCATTGCGAGGTATCGCTCGGACGTAGTGACCCGCTCTCGTTGGTCGCTGAAACTTGACGCAATTGCGCAACATTTCGTGATCCAAGTAACCTAGATGCGATGGCCGCACCCTCGCCCCCCATCCTTGACCGTCGTTTGCCATCAGTCCTATAATCCGCGCCTTACTGTTACTTGCTCGACAACAAGGCAGGATTGATGAAAATTCACGAATTTCAAGGTAAACAGCTCTTTCGCCAAGCTGGCGTCGCGGTGGTGGAGGGTCATGTTGCCAAGACCGGGCAGGAAGCGGCGGACGCGTTTAAGCAGTTGGGCGGTCCGCTGGCGGTCGTCAAGGCCCAGATTCACGCGGGCGGACGCGGAAAGGGTACAATTGCCGACAATCCGAGCCAACACGGCGTTCAATTGGTAAAAAGTGCCGATGAAGCCAAGGCCGTGGCCGACGCGTTGCTTGGCAAGGATCTGGTTACGATTCAAACGGGACCCGAAGGCAAAACCGTCAACCAAGTTTTCGTCGAAGCCGGCTGCGATATCGCGCGTGAATTGTACCTCGGAATCGTGCTGGATCGGGCGGCATCAAAGCCCGTGCTGATGGTCTCGACCGAAGGCGGCGTGGAGATCGAGAAAGTCGCGGAAGAGACGCCCGAGCTAATTTTCAAGGAACATTTTGATCCGGCCGTTGGCCTGGAGAGTTTTCAGGTTCGCAAGATCTGCTTGAAGCTGGGGTTGACCGGCGCGACCGTCAAAAGCGCTAACAAGTTCATGAAATCGTTGTGCCGATTGTTCGTCGAATACGACTGCAGTCTGGTCGAAATCAATCCGCTCGTGGTGACCGGCGGGGGCGAACTGATCGCGCTCGATTCCAAAATCACGTTCGACGACAACGGCTTGTTCCGGCATCCCAGCGTGCTTGAGTTTCGCGACCTGTCCGAAGAAGAGCCGACCGAAGTTCGCGCCGCCGAGGCGGGGCTCAGTTTTGTCAAGCTGGAGGGAAACATCGGCTGCCTCGTCAACGGTGCGGGACTGGCCATGAGTACCATGGACATCATCAAACTGCATGGCGGCCAGCCGGCGAACTTTTTGGACGTCGGCGGCGGAGCCAAGACCGAGCAAGTTACTGAGGCCTTTCGGATCTTGCTGAGCGACAAGGGCGTCAAAGCGGTATTGGTCAACATTTTCGGCGGCATCATGCAATGCACCACAATTGCCAACGCGATCTTGGAAGCTTACAAGACGGTCGGCTTTAACGTGCCCTTGGTCGTCAGGCTCGAAGGGACCGAGGTCGAGGAAGGCCGCAAGATTTTGGCCGAAGGCGACGTCGATATTATCTCAGCGGTAGACATCACCGACGCGGCCAAGAAAGTGGTCGCCGCGGCCGGTTAATGAATCAATGGACTTCCGAACCGCGCGTAGCGCCTTCGCAAGAGAATATTCGGCAGTTTTAGACGGCCGACAAGGAAAACAAAATGAGCATTCTTGTTGACAAAGATACGCGAGTTATTTGCCAGGGCATCACCGGCCGGTTCGGTGGCTTCCATACTCGCGGATGTATCGAATACGGCACCAAGGTGGTCGGCGGCGTGACTCCCGGCAAGGGCGGCGAAACGGCGGAGGGAGTTCCCGTCTTTGACACGGTCGAACAAGCTGTCCAGGAAACGGGTGCCGACGCCACGATGATTTTCGTGCCGGCGGCCTTTACCGCGGACGCGATCCTGGAAGCCATCGATGCGGGCCTCAAAACCATCGTCGCGGTGACCGAAGGAGTGCCGGCGCTAGACATGGTCCGCGTATACGACGTGGTTCGCCGCAGCGACTCGGTCTTGATCGGCCCCAATTGTCCAGGCGTGATCACGGCCGAAGAATGCAAGATCGGCATCATGCCCGGCTACATCCATCAGCGCGGTTCCGTCGGCGTGATGAGCCGCAGTGGCACGTTGACTTACGAAGCCGTGTGGCAGACGTCGAATCTGGGCCTTGGCCAAACTACTTGTGTCGGCCTGGGCGGCGACCCGATCGTCGGCACTTCCTTCATCGATCTGTTCAAGCTGTACGAGGCCGACGGCGAAACGGAGTCGATTCTCATGATCGGCGAGATCGGCGGCACCGCGGAAGAAGAAGCGGCGGCGTTCGTCAAGGCGAATGTTAGTAAGCCGGTCGCCGCCTTCATCGCCGGCCGCACGGCACCTCCGGGCAAACGGATGGGACATGCCGGTGCCATCATCTCCGGCGGAAAAGGTACCGCCACGGACAAGATCGCCGCATTGGAAGACGCTGGCATTGAAGTCGCCGAGAGCCCCGCTGAAATGGGAGCAGCCGTCAAGCGCGCCATCGACAAGCGTAAGTAAGCTGGCGCGAATTCGGCGACATCAAGTTTTCGGCGAAATCAACTTCTCGGGGGGACGTGAATACCGTTTGGTGGCATCACGGTAGCGCGCCTCAATCCCGCCAACTCCGCAAGACCTTTGGAACCAAGGAGTTTTGAGTTGGCGGCTCCGTCGACAAGTCGCTTGAGAAATTTTTCACAAGCAGACGCGGTGCCTCATCGTGATTGGCCCTAGGTCTTTTGTCTGATTTTGTTCGCTTGCCGAGGCAACATTGTCTACATTAGAATTTCTCAATCTGATCGCAGCGCGGCTTCACCGCACAACTTTTGAGACTCACTGTCGTCCCTCTCGCATGCTTCCCCCAACTGGAGTTGGCCATGAACCCTTCCAAGCTTGCCCGGAATATCATGGTCACCAAGGTCACTACGTTGAGCCCACGACAACATGTGCTCAACGGGATCGCGCGGTTGTTGCGGCAAAAGATTTCGGGAGCGCCGGTCGTTGATGCGGAAGGCCGCTATGTGGGCGTGTTTTCCGAAAAGTGTTGCATGCGCGTGTTGAAGGCGACGGCCACGCTGGCCAGCCGCCAGAAACAGAGTCTCCGGCAACCGCTGGCCCGGCAATTCATGACGACCCGGCTGACTACGCTGCGGCCCAACATGGAAGTATTCGAGGCGGTGGGACTGTTACTCAGGCATCGCATTTCGGGTGCCCCCGTTTTGGATGAATCGGGAAATTATTTGGGGATTTTTTCTGAAAAGGGCAGCATGCGCGCGCTGATCGACGCCGCCTATGAGCAGTTGCCCGCCCGGCCCGTGTCGGCGTTCGTGGACGACGATCCCCAGCGGACGATCGGCGAAGACTTGGATTTGCTGAGCGTCGCGCAAATCTTCTTGGACACGCCTTACCGCCGACTGCCGGTGCTGCACGAGGGCCGGCTGGTCGGGCAGGTTAGCCGCCGCGATGTGCTTCGCGCACAGCATCACTTGTCTAAATATCTGGCGGACCCAGATCAAGCTCTGGCTGAATTTTCGCAATCCATTGACAGCGAAGAAGCCACGGCAGGCGACGTCCAGGCGCGTGCCCAGGAACAATCGCCGGGCGACGAAGGATTTCTCATCCAGGGATTCATGGACACGAAGGCGCTTTCCACCAGTCCCGACGCGGATCTCCTGAGTCTCGCGGAGATCTTTTTAGACACCCCCTATCGCCGGCTGCCCGTCGTGTCGGGAGACAAACTGAATGGGCAAGTCAGCCGACGTGACGTACTGAGTGCCACGTACGACTTAATGGCGATCGCGCCTCCCGCCGAATATAATCTGCTGTACCTCAGCGCGCTCGTCGACCGGACGGACGCGCCGCCGCTTGGCTAAGGACTGCCGAACCTACACCTGGAACGTGCCGACAAGCGATTGAAGTTGTTCGGCTATGCAAACATGGACCGTGCATTTACAGGCGCAGAGCAGCCACGGGCACAACTCGCATGATGACTTACACCACCAAGTCGCTAGTTACTGGTACGATTGCGGTTAAGTGAGCACGATTGCTGATAGCGGATAACCGCAAAGTCGAAAGCGAGGGTTTTTCGGCTTGAAAAGGAGACCATAAAGTCGCGGCAGCGCGGCGTGACGAATTCGCTGTGTACAATGTCTCCCCCCTTGGCGCGCCACTCCAGCACTGAACCAGATCCATGAGTACGGCAGATCCGAAATCATCGGCACTAACATTCTGGTGCGATGGCGTGGAATGCTGCGACGCGGAATGGGAGGCGGCCTATGCACGATTTGAATCGGCGGAGGAAGAGCTCGCCAAGTTCACTAAGCGTTTTAGAAGTATGGACGTGGATCGTCTGCCGAGCGACTTGCAAGTGGTGGACCTGTTTTGCGGTCGGGGAAATGGTCTGCGAGCGCTGGAGCTTCTTGGGTTTTCACAGGTCGAAGGGGTGGATCTGTCTCCCAGTCTTTTGGAAAGGTACCGTGGTGCGGCGAAGTTGTATGTGGGTGACTGCCGAGAATTGAAGTTCGAGTCCGGCAGCAAGGACTTAATCGTCGTCCAAGGCGGACTCCATCATCTACCAACGGTTCCTTCCGATCTCGAAGACGTCTTGTCGGAAGTTCAACGAGTTTTAAAACCGGGCGGCCGCTTCATGATTGTCGAACCGTGGTTAACGCCGTTCTTGCGCGTCGTGCACGCGGCTTGCAAAGTGAGAACCCTGCGACGAGCTTGGCCCAAACTCGACGCTCTGGCATGCATGATCGAACGCGAGCAAACGACTTACGAGCAATGGCTGAGCCAGCCGCAGGTCATCGAATCACTGTTGAATCGTTACTTTACGCGCGAACGTCGGCGTGTTTCATTCGGTAAGCTGCTATTTTTGGGGAAGAAAGCGGCTGGTTCGTAAGCTCGCAGCGCACGCTTGCGGATGTGGCAAGAGACTTGCGGGCGGACTAGCGTTGGCCGGTCGCGGCGACTTCGCGCAAGAGGGAGATCAACTCTCCCAACATCATGCTTGTCGCGCCCCAAATGCGATGTCCCGAGAATTCGAGGTGCGGGGCATTAAAGGCTAGCCCGCCGCGAACGATTTGATGCCGGCCGAAATGGCGGTCGTCGAGCAAGACGGAGAGGGGTAGCCCGATGACCTCTTCAACTTCGTGCTCGCAGGGCTTGAAATTGGGTAGGAAATCGAGGACACCGACAAACGGCGTTACCCAGAAGTTCGTGGCGAACACATAGATCTGCGTCATTTGACCCAGCATCCGAACTTGCCCGCTTGGTACGCCTAGCTCTTCTTCCAGCTCACGCAGCGCGGTTTGCCGATCATCTTCACCGGGCACGGAGCCGCCGCCCGGAAAGCAAACTTGGCCGGCGTGATCGGGCAGATGGGCGGGGCGCAGGGTCAACGGTAACCTCCACCCGGATTCACTGTGGCAGAGCAACGCTATCACCGATGCCCGCCGGGCGTTGCCGGGCGCGGGGCCCGCATGGCGACCGAAACTCAATTCCGGCGCGAAACGCGCCATGGCCGAGTAGCCCGGCAATGGAAGCGTTAGCCGCTTGGCAAGCTGTTCGGCAAGATTCATTGGCAATGGCGAGTTGAATGTCGTGGCTCGCTTGGCGAACCAAATGCCATGTTCGCGGAACGATCGGCGACTATGCCTTCTTTGCTTTCGGCTCTTGCTTAGGCGACATGCTGCTGACACGCACGATGCGATCGTGATGGACGGTGGCCAGATGAAGTCCGTCCGGATGGAGGTCCAAGCCGCGGGCCGTGTTCTTCATTTTGATCTTGTGAGCTTCTTTTTCCTTGTCGGCTTGCCAGAACAATAGAAAACCGCCGCCGCTGCCGCCCGAGGCGACCACGAACGAATCGTTCGACAGAAACATCACACGCCAGGCGATGCCCCGTACGCCGTCGGCCACATGCGTGCGGATTTTCTTTTGGCTGTCCCATTCGTATTGCAGCACGATCGGTTCGTTGACCGCTCCCAACGGATTGCTCGCCTTGTGCAAGCCGCAGCATAGAAAGTGTTTGCCATCGGGGCTGAGGGCCATGCTGCGAACGCCGCCGTAGTGGACCTTTTGCCCGCCGTTATACGTGTGCAGTTCCTTGGGCGTCGAATGTCCGCTGCTCGTTGCCGCTGGCCAAGTCCCATTGCCGTACCACGCCGCTGAGGTCGCCGGACAACAAGACTTTGCCGTCGGGATGGAACATCGTGCTGTAGACGTTGCTGTCGTGGCCGAACATCTCACGCGCCAAGCTTCCGTCCGGGTTCCACAGCTTGACCAGGTTGTCGTTTCCCGCGGTGGCAATCAACTTGCCGTCGGGGCTGACCGAGACCGTGCGAACCCAGCCGTTGTGGGCCTGGATCGTCTTCAGCGGTTCCGGCTTTTCGGCGGTCGTCGACCAAAAGATCATCTTGTCGTCGCTGGCGACCGTGATCATGGTCTCGCCGTCGGGCAAGAAGGCGATATCCCGCACCCAGCTATCGTGGCCCACGTAGTCGGCTTGCTTTTCACCGCCAGGAAACGCCCACCGCTGCACGCCCATGTCCTCGGCACTGGTGAACAGGAAGCGGCCTTGCGGATCGAACCGGCCGGTGATCAGCGGACTGGTATATTTCCACTCGTGAGCAACGTGTGTTTGTTTGACATCGGCCATGGCGGTTCCATTAGGAAAGCAGTTCGTCGACCGCGGCCCGCGAAGGATCGGCCATCGGCAACTCGCGGCCACCGGCGCGGAAGCTGTCGGTCGGATCGAGTCCAACGGCGGCAAGATACGTGTGAAACAGATGGCCGTGGTCGACTTCGCGCTCGATCACTTCCGTGCCATTGTCGTTCGTTTTTCCAATGGCCGCGCCCGGTTGAATCCGGCCGCCGCCCAGGCACACCGACCAAGCTTTTCCCCAATGGTCGCGGCCGTAATTGTGGTTGATTCGCGGAGTGCGCCCAAATTCCGACATTACCACGACCAGCGTGCTTTCCAGCATGCCGCGATCGTGCAAGTCTTGAATCAATGTCGAGAACGAACGATCGAACTCGCCCAACTGTTCCAAGTGAAAATTGAAGTTTTCATTGTGCGTATCGTAGTTGGAATGTTCGACCTGGACGAAGGTAATGCCGTTTTCCAGCAACCGCCGTGACAACAAACAGTGTTTGCCAAAATCGTACTTTCCGTAACGGTCGTGATCCTTTTCCGGCTCTTTGGAAAGATCGAAGATCTCCCGTTGGCTCATTAGCTCTCGAGCCTGTTCAAAGCTGCTGGTGTAGACGTTCGTCTCGGCGGTGCGGCGGCGCTTGGTGAAGTTCTCATTCACTTTACGGCGAAAGTCGTTGCGCTGGGCATCAATGGCGTCCGTGAGATTGGCGACTCGCTGCGAGTTGGCCGGCGGCTTGCCGTTCATGCCGATGGCGGCGTAGCGTGGCCCTAGGTAGGCGGCGTTGTTGCTGCGGCCGCCGCCAGGAATACGAATGTGGCCCGGCAGCGGGCTGTCCGTCGGCTCTAACGCTTTGGCGCAGACGGCACCCAAATGCGGCAGAGCGACGCCAGGGCGTTGGCTTCGGCCAAACGTCATTTGATAACGGCCTTTGCCGTGATCGTTGTTCTTGGTGTTGATGCTGCGGATGACCGACAGCTTGTCCATGTGCTTGGCGGTCAGCGGCAGCAATTCACAAATGTGGATGCCCGGCACGGCGGTCGGGATCGCGCGGAACGGCCCGCCGGTGTCGGTCTTTGGTTTGGGGTCCCAACTTTCTAGCTGGCTCAGTCCGCCCGACATGTAAACCACGACTACGCGGCGCTGCTGCTTGGCAAGTTCCTGCTGCGCGGCGGGGCTGGTCATGGCTCCCAATCCGCCCACCACGAATCCCGCGCCACCCAACATTCCACCGAGAAAGCTCCGGCGAGCTACAGTGTGTTCGGGTGAATTACAGGCGTAGGTACATTTCATGACATTTCTCCGTAGGTCACGCGTCTTGCGCTCTGATTTGGTTTGCTTGAATTGTTTGAATTGTTTGAGTTTATGACGGATGTGCACGCATCGCCGCGCAACACCTGTTAATGATGAAATCGGAACTCCGCCGAGGAAAGTAGCGCCCAAACAATTTCTTGCACGACGACGTTCTTTTCCTTGGGACGGGAAGCCAAATAGCCGGCGACACTCGCGGCTTCTTCACCGGTCGGACGTCGGGTCAACACGCTGAGGTAAGCTTCTTCCGCAATGGCGGCGGGATCTTCGAGCTTGATCATGCGCTGAGTCAAATTATCACCGCTGGGCGCCAGCCAACCGCGAATCTCGCCGCCGTTTCGATAAAAGAGTGCTTGCTCGACGCTCGCAAAAAAGTCGTGTTGCGGTTGCCCAGGGGCGGCGGCGAACAACTGCACGAAACGTTTGATGGTTCCTTGCAGTTTTTTGTAGGTCTCGTTTTCGATTTGTTTGGCGCGCTCAGCCAACTTCTTCGGATCTTTTTGTTCCTCGGGTTTGAGCGGCGTTTTCTTATTTAGCTCTGCTTCCGCCGCTGCCCGGTAACGGTCCACCAATCCGACTACCTGCATCGTACTCATCGCCAACTGTTCCGGCGTGAGTTGCTCAAGAACCGCGACTTCAAAGTTGCTTGCGAGATGGCCAGACAGATCGTCGTAAGCGGCATCCACGCCTTCTCGAGCCGCTTCGATCTCTTTCGACGCCTTGTTGGTATTTGTCGCGAGCGTTTGCATGGTGCTATTGGCCGCCTCCATGGCCGTCTTTGCTTGCTGCAGGGACTGCTCGGCGGAGGCCATGCGTTTCCGCGCTACATCGACTTCGACGGTTCGCTGTTGGGCGGTCTTTTGCAATTCGACCATTTGAACGGCGTATTCTTGTTGGCGGGCCTTGAGCTTTTGCGTGGCGTCGGCCAGTTGTGCGTCTCCCGCTATTTTCTGGGCTGCCGCGACCGCGGCGGCCGCTGCTTGCTCGATAATCGCCACGGACTGCTGTGCGGTTTCCGCTTTCTTACCGGCGTCGGCCATAAGTTGTGCGGCTTTGGCCTGGGCCTCACGGGCGACCGCCAGTTCGGAGGTAGATTTTGCCAGCCGTGTCTGTACCGCCTGCAGCGCCGCGCGGGCGGCGGTCAATTCCGCTTGAAGCTTCTGCATGGCGGCGGCTTGCGGCGCGACGGCCCGCGACGATTCCGCATAGCCAATTAACGCCTTGATCCCGGCGATGCGTTGTTGCGAGTTGTTCGCTAGTGTTTTCGTCGCGGTCGACTCCGTCCGCGCGGTGACGAGCAGTTGCTGTTGGCTCTTCATTTGCTGACGGGCCGCGTCGGCCTTGGCCGTCACGGTAGCGATGGTTGACTGTAACTCAGTTACCTTTTGGCTGGCGGCCGTCATTGCGGTTTTCTTTTCGGCGACTGTTTTGGCCAGCACTGCAACTTCCGCCGCGAGTTGTTGCACGCGAGTTTGCAGTTGGGCCGCCGCCTGAACCACTTGTTGATCGCCGGGCAGTTTTTGAGCGGCTATCGCCGTACTTTGAGCAACTCCGGTCACGGCTTTGGCCGCCGCGTCTTTTTCCACGAATTGCTTTTGTAGGGGAGCATGCGCTGCGGTCGCGTCACTGGCGGCTTTTTGAGCGGCGGGAAGGGCGTCGTGGGCTTTCTTCAATTCCGCGCGCAAAGGAGACTCAACTCGCTTGGCCATGGCAACCGCTGAGTCAAGTTGTTCGACCTTGTCGACCAGTGCCTCGATGGCGTCTTGCTGCTGCTTCCATTGGCTTTCGGCCGCCGCCAACTGCTGCTTTGCCGTCGGGACGTGGCCCTCGATTTTCGGCGGTACTTGGAACGGCTTTTGGTAGGCTTCGGTCAGTGCGAGTTCGCGCAGAAAACCTCGGATGTCGAATTTCATACTGACCATTTCGGCGGCCAGCAGGTCGAGCAACTTGGGATTCGCGGGTGGATTGTCCGAGTGATGCAGGTCGACGGCCTGCACCACGCCGCGGCCCATCATATGGGCCCACAGCCGGTTGGCGATGTTTCGATTGAACGCGCGATTGCTGCCGTTGGTGGCCAATTTGGCAAGTTCGGCGCGGCGGCTAAACTTCGGGATGGGGCGGATCTTCTTGTCCTTGGCATTGGGCGGCACCTGCCATTCTTGCCCTTTGGCGAACGTGGGTTCGTCGATTTCCACACTGCCGGGAAGTCGGGGACGCGTGCTGCCCTCTTCTTCAGTGAAGACCGACTTGAAATTCGCGTCGCCTTCCGGTTTTTCAGCGATGACCGCCGGCTTTTTCTTATCGGGCTGAAACAGATAACTGCGTTGCAAAAACGCGTAGATTCCGTAGAAATCAGATTGATGGTAGTCGTCGATCAGCGGATGGTCGTGGCACTGCGCGCACTCGAGATCCATTCCAAAGAAAACGCGACCCACTTCACGGGTCAGCAGGTTGGGCTCCAATTCGCGAGCCAGATAAAACTTGGCGGCCGCTCCTTTCGCCGCGTCGGCTGCGTCCGCCGCCAGGATCTCCGCCGCCAGTTGGCTAAACGGCTTGTTTTGACGAAACGACTCCAGCAAATAAGGGCGCCACTGGTCTGCCTTGACGTACTTGTCGGCCCGCCGCTCCATGAACATCACGTCGAAAACATTCGTCATGTGACGGGCATACGCCTCGCTCGCCAGCAATTCATCGACCAAAAGTGCCCGTTTCACGGGCCGCGAATCATCGAGGAATGTCCGGGCTTGAACCACGGTGGGAATGACACCCGTCAGATCCAAATAGGCTCGTCTGAGGAATTCGGCGTCCGACGCGGCCTGACTGGCGGGACCGATCCGAGAGGCGGACGTCAGCCGATCGATGCGCAGGTGAAGAGGCTCGGACTGCGCTGTATTCGCCATCAACGGACAAAAGCAGCCAAGGGCGAGGATGAAACAGAGACGCGAGGTGGGTAGACGCATAATGTCATTCCATCAGGTCACTGGCGTAAGGGAGGGAAGGATGCCAGTATTCTCGTATAAGGGGTGGCTGATAGGTTAGCCAAAAACACCTTCCCGAGTCAAGAAAGTCTGCCAGAAGGTGCTGTTTGCCCTTCAATTGGCTTCGGATGGTGCTGAATACGGCGACCGGGCAGGTCCTGCACTCAATGGAATAAGAACCTCTCCGCCTCTGGCGGACAACAGCCAGCGCCTCTTGACGTTGCAGGGAAGGGTCTTGGGATGCAAAAAATCGGGGGATTGTTGGTGCATTGCCCGCATGCTACTTTGAGAATTCGCATCTCAAAATCTGTGAAATCGAGTTGCGGCGGGATTGTGTTCATCAATTTGTAGGGGCTCGTAGCCAGTTTGAAGTCTCGGGTGGAGTCCACCCTTTTGGCTGCCAAAACAGGCTAAAGCCTGGACTCCAACAACTCGCCTAGTTTCGTGCCAGGCAGGCTACAAACCTGCCCAGGTAAAACTGATGACGACGAAACGGACCAGCAAGCCAGACCCCGGACTGCCGGTAACTCGGGCGGCGAGTCAAATATTGCGGTCGCGGCTTGATGCCGTCTACGAGCATCTTCCCCTGGCCGCGAACAATTCCGACGAGTCGCTGGAGCACGTTCACCAGCTACGAGTCGCAACGCGGCGGGCCGCGGCGGCGATTCGTCTTTTTCAAGACCTGCTTCCCCGGCGACGCGTTAAGAAACTGCGCAAGCGCTTGCGGAAGATTCGCTCAAGCGCCGCACGCGCACGCGATCTGGACGTCCTGGTGCTGCGGCTCAAGGAGCGCGCCGCCGCTGGTTGCGACCAAGTCATACGAGATTTGAACGATCGCCGTCGTTCGTCACAAAAGCCGTTAAAGAACGCCTATCGGCGAGCAAAACGCGACCACGATGCTCGTCATGCCTCTCGTTTGATTGGCCGCATTCGCTGGCGTGGCGGCGGCGAAGAACCGACATTCGAAGACGTCGCTCGCCATTGCCTGCGTGCCGCGGTCGACGGTTTCTTTGAAGCGGCCAACGCGGACTTGTCGAACATCGAAAATCTGCACGAAATGCGCATTCGTGGTAAACGGCTGCGATACGCAATCGAGTTGTTGGCACCCGTATTCGGCAAGTCGTTCCGCAAGCAGGTCAATCCCGACCTGAAAGAAGTCCAAGAACGATTGGGCGCGATTCACGATTGTGCCGTCGCGCGGAAAATGTTTCGCAAGTGGAGCAGGAACGCACGCGGCCACAAGCAGCGACTGGCTCTGAAGCGGCTTAGTCGCCTGGAGAAAGTGGCCATGAAAGAAAAGCTGGCCGATTTTTTCGGCTGGTGGACTCACGATCGTGCGACGGAGTTGCAAGCCCAGTTCAACGATCAGTGTTCGCCCGCGTTGGCAGCAATGGCCGACTCGCCGTCCCCTCACCTTGAACCGCAGCCGACGTAGCACCATATTAGTTCAATGCGCCGTATCGAATTGGACAACGTCGAGGAATATCTGCGCGACACGGCTCGCATCGATCCAAGCGAAGTGATTAGCGTTTCTTCGTTGCCCGGCGGTGTCTCCAACGCCGTCTTTCTCGTGAGCCGCCCGGTGGGTCAAGACTTTGTGCTCAAGCAAGCGCGTGAGCAATTGAGCGTTCCACAGCCTTGGTTTTGTAGCGTGGAACGAATCTGGCGTGAGATGGATGTGCTACGCGTGTGCGATGCGGTGATTGCCAAGCAAGCTTCACTTGACGCCCAATCCGAAATACAGGCGACCACGCCGGCGATTGTTTTCGAGGACCGGGATAATTTTTCCTTTGGCATGACGGCGGCCCCGCCGCATCGAGTTTGGAAAACAGAACTGCTCGAGGGACATGCCGATCTTCGAATTGGCCGGGCCTGTGCCCGTTTGATGGCCGACCTGCACGCCGGAACCTGGCAAGATGGCCAGCTTGCCACGAGTCTCGGCGACACGACGTTCTTTCACGACTTGAGAATCGACCCCTATTATCGGCGCGTGGCCCAGGTGCACTCCGACTTGGCACCCGTTCTCGGACAACTGATTGAGTCGCTGGATGCCCATCCACGTTGCCTGGTGCACGGCGACTTTAGTCCGAAGAACCTATTGGTCCATGAGCATGGCGTGATGCTGATCGATTTCGAAGTCGGGCACTTCGGCGACCCGGCCTTCGACTTGGGGTTTTTCCTGAGCCATCTGGTTCTGAAGACGATTCACTCGATGCCGGAACACAACGCCTTCTTGGAACTGCTGGAGACCTTTTGGGAAACCTATCGGCGGACAGCCGACGACACGATACCCGCCGACGAATTGCGATCGCTTGCCGAGCGAGGAGCGCGAAACACGGCCGGTTGTTTGCTGGCGCGAGTCGATGGGAAGAGCCAGATTGATTACCTCGACGAGGTCCAACGCGATCACGTTCGAACGCTCGCGCGAAGCTGGATCCTCGACGGGCGGTTTGTACTGGACGACTTGGCGGAACGCGTCGCGGATGCTTGTTCGTAAACCTCTTTACCATTGGCAGTAAGCATGGCAACGATCTCTTCGATTCACGCACGGCAGGTTCTGGACAGCCGTGGCAACCCGACGGTCGAAGTCGAAATGACATCCGGCGAATTCGTCGGACGCTTTATCGTCCCGTCGGGAGCGAGTACGGGTTCCGCCGAGGCATTGGAACTGCGCGACACCGATACGCCCCTTTACGACGGCCGCGGTGTACAACAGGCCGTCGGCAATGTTAATAACATTCTGGCACCCGCTATCCTCGGCATGGATCCGGCGGATCAGCAAGCGATCGATGACAAACTATTAGAACTAGACGACACACCGCAAAAGAGCCGGCTGGGCGGCAATGCGTTGCTTGGTGTTTCCTTGGCCGCCGCCCATGTCGCGGCAAGCAGCCGACGTATTCCGTTGTACTCCCATCTACAAGCCTTGTACGACGATTCCGCCGATACGCCCGTCCTTGACGCCCTCCCCGACGAACCTCGCATGCCGCTGCCGATGGTGAACATGATTTCAGGCGGCTTGCATGCGGGCGGCAATCTCGACTTTCAAGACGTGTTGATCATGCCCGTAGGGGCGGCCGATTATTCGACGGGACTGGAATGGATCGTGCGAGTCTATCGCCGCTTGGGGAGCCTCTTGAAGGACGCCGGTTATGAAGGCCGGCTTGTGGGCGACGAAGGCGGTTTTGGCCCGCGCCTGCCTGGTAATCGTGAAGCGGTCGAGTTCGTTGTCCGGGCCATCGAAGCCGCCGGCTTGAGGCCCGCCAGCGATGTGACGATCGCCCTTGATGTCGCCGCCACCCACTTCTATAGCGACGGTTGTTATGAACTGGCGGCGGAAGCGGGTGCCAAGCTAACCAGCAGTGAAATGGTGGACCGCCTGGAATCCTGGGTCAACGATTTTCCGATTACCAGCATTGAAGATGGGCTGGCCGAGGAAGACTGGCAAGGCTGGCGGGAGCTGACCGAGCGCCTCGGCGACCGCGTCCGGCTGGTCGGCGACGACTTGTTTGCCACCAATTCGGCCCGTGTCGCCCACGGCATCCAGCAAAGAGCCGCCAACAGTGTGTTGATAAAAGTCAATCAAATCGGCACACTAACAGAAACCTTTCAAACCATGAACACAGCACGCTCGGCCGGTTTCTCACTCGTCGTGTCTGCTCGCAGTGGAGAGACCGAAGACTCCACGATTGCGGACTTGGCGGTGGGAACTCGGGCGGAACTTATCAAGATTGGCTCGATTGTACGCAGCGAACGACTGGCCAAGTACAATCAACTGCTGCGAATCGAGGAACAAATTGGCTCGACACTCCGTAGTTGGTAACTGGGAAAATTGTTAGCCGAGTGGAATCGGTAACCGAGCAAATCCAATCGCTGGCGTTCTCATGACCACCAGAGACCTAAGCATCAATAACCCTTACGAGCCACCCAAGTCGCTGGCCCCCGCCAAACCCGACCCGGACGTGCTGCGGCCCGCTTCCTGCGGCTACACACTGGCCGTGGTCTTGCTGGGCATTGTCGCGGGCGTCATGTTCATCATTCTGCTGGCCTTGATCGTCGATCTCGTTTTCCAGGGAATCGGCATCTCTTTCTCGTAAGCCTATCGATTCAGGTGGCTTTCGATCGCAACGTGAACTTAGTCACGGGCGAGGTCTCTCAGCCAACCGAAATCGGGAACGCCCGCCGCAAAGAGTGCCTCTGGAATTTCGGTCAATGCGTCGTCGAATGCCACGTCGGTCATTCGGTCTTCTCGGCCAAATTGCTGGTCGAAGACAGCAAGTGCCAGCTCAGAAGGCTGTGAAACTCTGGCAGGCCTGAATTCTTTGGCCGGTCGCTGGGCAGGGCCGTGGGGCCCGGTTCCTGAATTGAGGCCTGCGAGTTCCCATGCCGAGTTCCGCACGTCAAACGGTTCTAATTCAGTTCGCTCGTGCCGATTGTGGTGGAACGACGACATCCATAGCTCTGCGACTTCCGCCACTTCCTCCTGGCTCACGTCGGTCAAAGCAAACCCAGCCGCGCGAAGCGCGTCCACGTCGTCATCGTCATCGTGGTCTTCAAGACCGGAGAGGTCCTGGGCAGTGAGAGTACGGCGGGCAAGGGCATCGGCCAGCGAACGATTCATGACGGAGTTGACATCCGGGCTGTGTTCGAGGCCGATCACGTGGCCCAGTTCGTGGGTCACGATGGTTTGCAAGTCGTACTGACCCGGCGTGATCGTTGATGTGTCGGCACCGGTGTACCAGTCCCAGCCCGTTACGATCGTGATCAGTCCATCATGGGTCGCCACGCCCAACACGCCGTCCGCAGCGCCGCCCGCCACGCTGACGGGCGCTGCCGTGATGCGGATATCCGCGGAGGCCGCCTCGGTCGAATCGACTTCGGTTAAGGTAACGCCATAGTTGCCGAACGTATCATTCAATGTCGAGATCGCACTGCTGATGCGCATGCGCCCATCGATTCCGAACAAGTTGGCGTCGTCGACAATCGCAACGGTATGCACGCCAATCAACATTTGCCATGACGAGTACAAGTAGGCTTCGTCGTCGGCCGCCGCGGATTCCTCCCCGGCATCATGGGCGACCAGCCTGCCGTGCCTCGGCTTGCGAACGTAGATGTTACCCCAGTCCAAGACACCGCCGTCAGCCGAGAAGTCATCGCTGTCATAGCGGAAACCATCGGGGCCGAAGATTTCGATGCGGAACACGTCGTTGCCCCGGCCTCGCCAACCGTGGTCTTCCGCTCGCACGTGGAACGTGTAGCCGGACTCGCCGTTCAATTTGGCCGTGCCCTGGATGCTGGCGCGTATGCCGTCGGCTTCTAGGCGGATGTACGTGAGCGACGTGCTTCTCAGCCTCATGTTCGCCTCCCTGTCCCGGTACCTGACGTTGCCAAAGAACCTCAAATCGCCATGCCTTTGTTTGCCGATCCCCACGAAGCCGAAGGCGCGGGCACCGTGGTCGATGATTCCTCCGCCGATGGCTTTACCGCGCGTGGCCGGAGCAACGCTCGCCTCGCCATCTTCGAAAGACAGATTGACGATTACAGGATTTCCATCGGATCCGGTGGTTGTGAGTACTCCATCGTCGATATTGTCGAATTCACCTTCCGTTCCGTCGGACGCGTCAATGAAGGTCGGCGTGTCAGTTGGACTCAGCTCGAATTCCAGAGTCACATCCAGGGTCGGATTCTCGAATTGGGCCGAACCTTCTATTTGCAGCTCGACGTCGTCCGGCTGTTCCAAGACGACGGCAATCGTGCTTGAGTCCCCGAACGCGACTTCTTCCGCGACAATCGTGGTGTCGTCAAACGAAGAGGTTCCGTTGTCAAACATTACCGGTCCTTCGGAATCGAACGTCAGATTCGTCATCGAGACATCACCTTCAAAGGTCGCGCCCTCGGTTCCGAGATTGACGTCGCTCAGAAACGTCACTTCCCCGACGCCCGACTGCTGAACGAGTCCCGTAAGGTTACTCACCGCCTCGGTAAAGAGTACGGGAGCCGTTCCGGCCAGATTCAGCGTGTGCAAAGGACCGAGCGGATCGCTGCTAACCGTCTTATGAAAGATGACCCCCGTGGTTCCGGTGTCGGTGATCGTCACGGGCGCGGTCAACTTTACGGCACCGTCGAATATCAGTGTGTTCCCAGTTCCCTTGACTTTCCCGCCCAGCGTGGACTCGCCCTGGACCCGGATACTCCGCGCTTCCAGGTCGTCGTTGGTTTCCACATTCGCCTCAAACCTCAGCACCTCTCCCGTGGAGGTTTTGTCGATCGTGACCGTGTTGAGCTTCCCTGTCTCGTCAACCGCCTTGATCACGACCTGGCCAAGGGCGTCAAAGCCTTGTTCATAACGCTGGTCTTTCTTCGTCGAAACGTCCGCCTGCAGCTTGGCCCGCTGCTTGAACACGATGCTCTCCGCTTGTAAGTCAGCGGTGCCGTCGAACTTGCTATCGAAAGTCAACACGTCGCCGGTAGAAGGCGCTGTGCCGTCGATCTTGACCTTGTCGAAGACGAGGCCCGCTTCGTCGACTGCCTTCAGTTCGACTGGGCCTGAGGCGTCAAAACCCTTCTGGTAGTGCTGCTGCCCGGCGGTCACCACATCGGCCTGGAGTACCGCACGCTCGGTGATCACTAATGAGGCCAGCCGCTTCGTCTTGCCGATCGCCTCCCGCGCTTCCAGCTTGCCGTCGATCACCAGCTTCTTGGGGCTCGCGGCGTCGCTGTCCACTGTCATATTGAAGATAACTCCGCTGGTCCCCTTGTCGGTGATCGTCACATCCTTGGTCAGCTCGACCTTGCCTTTGAACTCCACCGTGTTGCCGGTGCCCTTGACGTTACCGCCCAAGATCGCTTCTTTTTCCACGAGGATACTTTGTCCCTCCAGGTCGGCCGCGGTTTGTAGTTTGCTTCTGAACGTCAGGCCTTCTCCCTTGGAGGCGCCGTCGATCTTGACCTTGTTGAAGATCAAGCCCGCGTCGTCAACCGCCGAGATGACCAAGGTACCGAAGGCGTCAAAGCCTTTTTCGTAGTGTTGCTCGCCGATGGTCGATACGTCGCCTTTGAGCATGGCCCGCTCCGTGATCTGCAGCGAACTCAGCTTCTTCGCGCCGCCGATGGCCTCCCGAGCTTCCAGCTTGCCGTCGATCACCAGCTTCTTGGGGCTCGCGGCGTCGCTGTCCACTGTCTTGTTGAAGATGACTCCGGTGGTCCCCTTGTCGGTGATGGTCACGTCTTTGGTTAGCTCGACCTTGTCACGAAATTCGACCGTGTTACCAGTCCCTTTGACGTTGCCGCCCAGCGTGGCCTCTTTTTCCACGAGGATACTTTGGCCTTCCAGGTCGGCCGCGGTTTGCAGCTTGCTTCTGAATGTCAGGCCTTCTCCCTTCGATGCGCCGTCGATCTTGACCTTGTCGAAGATCAAGCCCGCGTCGTCAACCGCCGAGATGACCAAGGTACCGAAGGCATCAAAGCCTTTTTCGTAGTGTTGCTCTCCGATGGTCGATACGTCGCCCTTGAGCATGGCCCGCTCCGTGATCTGCAGCGAGCTCAGCTTCTTCGTGCCACCGATGGCCTCCCGCGCTTCCAGCTTGCCGTCGATCACCAGCTTCTTGGAACCCGCGGCGTCGCTGTCGACCGTCTCATTGAAGATAACTCCGGTGGTCCCCTTGTCCGTGATGGTCACATCTTTAGTCAGCTCCACCTTTCCTTTGAACTCGACGGTGTTGCCGGTCCCTTTGACGTTGCCGCCCAGGGTGGCCTCTTTCTCCACGAGGATGCTTTGGCCTTCCAGGTCAGCCGCGGTGTGCAGCTTGCTTCTGAACGTCAGGCCGTCTCCCTTGGAACTGCCGTCGATCTTGACCTTGTCGAAGATCAGACCCGCGTCATCGACCGCCGAGATTACTATCGTGCCCGAGGCGTCAAATCCTTTTACGTAATGTTGCTCTCCAACCGTCGAGACATCGGCCCGCAGCTTGGCCCGCTCCTTGACCTGCAGCGAGCCCAGCTTCTTTGTGCTGCCGATTGCCTGACGGGCTTCCAGCTTGCCGTCGATTACCAGCTTCCAGAATGCCGCAGTGTCGCTGTCGACCGTCTTGTTGAAGATGACCCCGGTGGTCCCGGTGTCGGTGATGGTCACGTCTTTTGTCAACTCGACCTTGTCTTTGAACTCGACCGAGTTGCCGGTTCCTTTGACGTTACCGCCCAGAGTGGCCTCTTTCTCCACGAGGATGCTTTGGCCTTCCAAGTCGGCCGCAGTTTGTAGTTTGCTTCTGAACGTCAGGCCGTCTCCCTTGGAACTGCCGTCGATCATGACCTTGTCGAAGATCAGGCCCGCGTCATCGACCGCCGAGATTACTATCGTGCCCGAGGCGTCAAAGCCTTTTACGTAATGTTGCTCTCCAACCGTCGAGACATCGGCCCGCAGCTTGGCCCGCTCCTTGACCTGCAGCGAGCCCAGCTTCTTTGTGCTGCCGATTGCCTGACGGGCTTCCAGCTT
>JAJDEH010000457.1 GCA_029259935.1 Planctomycetota bacterium | reverse complement strand
TCAGGATGACAGCACGAGATTGCTTGCTGTAAGAATGCTCGGTGTTTCTGAAGCTAGCAATCATCGCTTTACTCTTGAACCTGTGGATATTTGGCTTAACTTCGTGCGAATGGGGCTCCCGTTGGTCGACCCCAGCCACCCAAACCTATTTTGGGACGAAGCCTAGCGCCGTTTTCCGCAAGAAAGGCAAGAGCGTGTACAAAACTTTCAAGTTTTTTGCCAAATCCACTGTCCAAAAGACGCGGGCGCGTCACTCTATAAATCATGGAACTTGAATCTCAGCGGGACAATCCAGCGAAGGTCGAGGAATTTGTTGAAATCCTCACCCGTTACGATCAGGCGTTGACGGCGTACGTCATGAGCTTGATTCCGTCAGCCAGCGAAGCGCAGGACATCCTTCAAGACACCAAACTTGCGCTCTGGCGGTCATTTGACCGCTACGAGCCGGGTACTGATTTTGGTGCGTGGGCGCGAAAAGCAGCCTTGCATCGCGTTCTCGATTTCAGAAAACGCAAGTCGCGAGAAAGCAAACACCTTTGGTTCAGCGATAGGTGTTACGAATTGCTGGCCGAGGAGTATGAAGCCGACCCAAGCGTTCGAGACGAACAAATCCATCGACTACGAGAGTGCATTGCCAAACTGCCTCAGTCGCATCGCCAGATCTTAGTTCTTCGCTATTTTCATGGCTCCACGATTGATGATCTGGCCGCGCGAGTGGATCGCACCGTCGAAGCGACTTACCGCGTGCTGAGCCGGATTCGCGTCGCATTGCGAAATTGTTTGGCGACAAGGACGCCATGAGCCATGACTAACGAGCAAGCCTACCGCCTGGCCGGACTGATGGAGCGCCAGATCAACGGTTCCATCTCGGACGCGGAATTCGCGGAGCTTGAGTCCGCGCTCCTCGACAGCGTGGAATCTCGACGGTTATTTCTCGATCTGACACACCAACACGCGCGCCTATCCCTGATGGGAGATTCGTTGATTCAAGAAGAACTTGATGTCGCTCCGGGGCAACGACGGCGTGCATTTGCTTGGGGAAGCATCGCGGCAGCCGTCTGCCTGGCCGTGGGATTTCTAGTCTGGTGGCAGGTCTCGAAACCGAAAATCGTCGCCACGTTGGTTTCCAGCGAGTACGCCGCCTGGGAAAGTTCGTCGCCAACCACGCCCGGCACACAGCTCCCGCGGGGCTTTCTGAAGCTGGAAGCGGGCGTCGCAACCATTCAGTTCCTTTCCGGCGCCGAGGTTATGTTGCAAGCTCCCGCGCATCTGATCTTGGAGACACCGATGCGGGCCAGGCTGGTGTCAGGTTCGGCCGTTATTCATGTTCCTGAAACCGCCGTTGGCTTTGTGATCGATACGCCGAACGCGTATGCCGTCGATCATGGAACCGAGTTCGCGGTATCCGTCGATAAGACAAAGCGGCAATCAAGATTCGAGGTGCTGTCCGGTGAAATTTCGGTGAATCATGCTCACACCGACCGAGCCGTTCGATTGACGGACAATGAGCTTGCCGTGGCCACGGCCGAATCTCTTAGGTCGATCCCGCGGCGGCAATCTGAAGCCAGCTTTGCGAGCGAAGCGAATTTGGTGCGACTCGGCACGTCTCGCGATACGTCGATCGTTCGGCATGACGAGAGAAGTATTCACCTGCATCCCGATTTTCTCATGGCCAAGCTCAGCAGTTCCGAGAACAACGGCTTCGATCGCCGTTCGCTGTTTCACTTTGATGTTTCGCGGATTGACGGCGGTTCGATTCAATCCGCGCAAATCCGTCTGAACCTTGTTCCCACCGGCTTGGGTTACGCGGCGTATCTTCCCGAGACGAATACGTTCGCCGTCTATGGGGTGACCGACGAGACCGCGGAGGACTGGTCCGAACAGGATCTCCGCTGGGCCGACGCGCCGAACTTGGATCGTTGTAAATTGCTGGGCACTTTTGATGTGCCACGCGGCAGGCAAACAGGAAGTTTCACCTTGGGAAACGCGGCTTTGGTCGCCTTCCTGAAGGCGGACAACAACCGGCAAGTGAGCTTTGTCCTCGTTCGCACCACGGGCGAACGGAAATACCAAGGCCTGGTTCACGCGTTTGCCAGCAGTCGCCACCCCCGGGCATCCGGCCCCACACTGGAAGTTTCCGTTCGCTAACCAAGCTGGTGCAACCGAAGGATGACATGCTTTCAAGACAAACCTACCAACGAGGAAACAGAAATTCGATGATCGCGTTTAATTTCAGCCGTTCTGCTCGACAACTGGCCGTGGCCGCATTTTTGATACCCGCTATTTCGACAAACGTATCGCCTGGGCGGGCCGATGCGGCCGCCGGTGCCGTCACCATCAACATCGATTTTCCCGGCGGGAACGCCAAGGTGATCGACAACAACGGAGATTCGGTGCAGCTCGAGCCGGATTTGCGGGGCGGAAGGCCGTGGTTTTATTGGTATTTTGAATCCACGTCGACAAGGCCGGGCAAAGTGAATTTTGTCTTTCCTGAAAAGGTTGCCGGTTTCAAGAATGGTGCGATTGGATTTCAAGGTCCGGCGATTAGCACTGATTCGGGCGAGACTTGGAAATGGATGGGCACGGATCATGTGGAAGGCAGGTCGTTCTCTTACGACTTTGCAAAAGCGGGCGAATGCGTTCGGTTTGCGGTGACGATTCCATATTTACAAAAAGAACTCGGCGCATTTCTAACTAAGAACGCCTCGAATGCTCACCTCAAAACGAGCGTGCTAACGAAGAGTCGAAACGGTCGCAACGTGACGTTGCTGCAAATCGGATCACCTGGACCAGAAGTGTTGCCGATGCTGGTGACTGGCCGGCACCACGCCGCCGAGACGATCGCCAGTTATGTGCTGGAAGGATTCCTGCAAGAGGCCATATCCGAGAGTCCGTCCGGGCGCGCATTTCGTGAAAAGTATGTACTCTACGGAGTGCCGTTCGTGGACCGGGACGGAGTCGAAGAAGGAGACCAAGGCAAGAATCGCAGGCCGCACGACCACAATCGTGACTACGGTGAAAAGAGCATCTACCCGGAAATTCAAGCCATCAAAAAACTGGACCAGGAAAAGAACTTCCGCTTCGCGCTGGACTTTCACTGTCCAACGCTGGTCATGAATGACCATCAGGTCATGTATTTTGTCGGACCGAAGGAACATCCTCAATATAATTTCCAAAACGTCTCGGAGTTTGCGGGTTGGATCAAGAAGGGGCTGCCGAAGAGCGCGCCGGTCGGGCCGTATGTCTGGCTGAGGCCCACCGAGACGCCGGCTCCCATGAATTCCAACTACTTCGGATTCAAAGCGGGCACCATCATGGCGGCGACTTTGGAAATCCCCTTTGCGCCGCCTGGCAAGTCCACGGATCCGGCTAGCTGTCGCAACTACGGCCAGACCATTCTGGCGGCTTGGGTCAACACCCACTTTTCGGCACCAGATGATAAACCGGCCGACAAGCCCCAGGATGCCGCTGCTCCCAAGAAGGCAGTCAAGCCCGTCGCGACGGTGCCAGATAAATTCGAATGGCTGCCGCGGGAAGCAACCGCCGACGTCTCGCGCACGGACCTCGCGGGAGAGCAAATCATTCCGCGGATCACGATCACGAAGACCCCCAAGCCGACCGCGGACCCTTCGAAGTACACTCGGGAATATGTACTTGATCTGAAGAAGTTCAACATCAGCAACAAGGGTGATCATCCGGCCGAAACGTCCAAGGGAATCAACGCGGCGTTGCAATACGCCAAAACGCTGAACGCGAATCGGATCGTCTTTCCGCAAGGCACGTATCTAATCAGCGAAACCGATCCGCTGGTGATCGATCACAGGGACACCATTATCGATCTGAATGGCGCGACGCTGCAAATCAATGCCAACAGCGAGATCAAGTACAAAATAGTGAACTTCGTGGATGGAGCTGAAAACGTCCGGCTTACCAACGGCACGCTGCGAGGCGACCGAGACAAGCATGACTTTTCTTCCAACAATGGACTCCATGAATGGGGCCATGGTCTCGTTTTTGATGGCGGTCGCAACCTTGAAGTCGACCGCCTCACGCTGACCAATGTAACCGGAGACGGCGCGAACTCCCGCTTCTCTGGCGCCAGGACACGGCCCGAACTGTTAGCGAATATCGCGCACTCGATTTACAAAAAGCATCTGGAACAAGGCGCGTTTTCCGCAACCGGCCAGAAGATCGACAGCACGGAGAAGACCAGAAGTATCGAGCCTTTCGACCTTACGAAGTGTCAAGGTGAATTCGAGTTCGGATACTCGACCGGCTATTTGGGCTATCCGTTTATCAGGGGCCGAGTCTATCAAGCGTATTTCTACGATGCGCGGATGAAGTTCATCGAGATGAAAAAATGTCTTCAATTCAGAAAGGCGACCATTCCCGAGGGCGCTCGATTCGCTCATCTGGAATTCAATCAACCTGAAGTTTCGGAGACGCCTCTGCATGCCGGGGCTGGAAAGGGAAGTTTCGTCGGCAGAATTTCAAACTTCAAGGGGCCTGTTGACGTTCACTTTCATCACAACAAGCTCATTGGCAACAGAAGGTTGGGGCTCGGCTATTGTGGCGGCAGACAGTGGCTCATTGAAGACAATCTTTTCGCCAGCAATGGCGGTACGGCGCCAGCTTACGGGATTGATCTCGAAGATGGTTGGGAGTTCATGCAGGATGTTGTCATTAGAAACAACCGGTTCAAGGACAATGTCGCCGGGGATCTCGTCATCTGTGCCGGAAGTGAATTGTTGATCGAGGGTAACACGTTCGAACACAATGTGGCCGTCCATGGCAGGCCCCACAACTACACTTTCAGGAACAACAAATTCACGGGCGGGCACGTCGGTTACAAGACGCGAACAGGGGTCGCCAAGTTGCACGACAACCACTATGAGAACTGCACGCTCTCCATTGTGTTCGACACCAAGGCCGTGGCTGACGGCATCGATCGAAAACCGGGCGAAACCGTGGCCACTCCGCCGCTGACCCTGGCCGGCGAAACGTTGGTCAACGTGCCGAAGATCACCGGCACCTACTTCAACTTCAGAAACGCCATCATCAAGAACTCGCATTTCGTGGCAGGCAAGGAGACCCGTCTGATCAATTTCAAAGAATGCGATGTACTCGCGAGCAGCATCCATTACGAGGCGTTGGGTCCGCGGGTGTTGGTCGAACTGGACCGTTCCGAAAAGAAGTTAACGCATGCAGGTCCCGGCTTGAACCGTCGCCGCGCCCTTCGGTCAGGATTGCCTAGTTTCAAATTCAACGAAGAACAGGCTTCAGATGGTTTTTTCGACGAATTTGAAAAATGGGCACGGGAAGACGTTGGCCGAGTCGTGGAACAGGATGAGGTCTTGGTGATTGGCAGTTCTAGCATTCACGGATGGCGAAGCATGGACGAGGATCTAAGCCCAGTGAAGGTCCTTCGCCGTGGATTCGGCGGATCGCGAATGAAGGATGTGCTTCGATTCAAAGACTTCTTTCGGCGTTATCAGGCGCGACGGATCGTCATCTATGAAGGGGATAACGACCTGGGAGGCTCGTACGATTTGGAACCAGCAGCATTCCTGGAGCATTGCAAGCAGTTTGTCGATTACATCCGAATGGAATCTCCGCGCACCCGATTCTATTTTATTTCCATCAAGCCATCGACGGCGCGGATGAAGAAGTGGCAAGTCATGAATGAAGGAAATCGCCTCCTCAAGTCTCTTGCTAAATCGGATGACTACATTGAGTACATCGATGTTGCTTCGCGGATGCTGAAGAAAGACGGCACGCTCCGCGACGGCCTAATCGGCGAAGACCGCGTTCATATGACTCGCGCCGGTTATAATCTTTGGACCGAGGTAGTTCGTTCGCATCTAACGAAATAGAATTTTCCGAATACGTGTCGCGAAGACAAGGCATGGCAACCAGTGAATGGCAATCGCTTTCAACGAATCGTAACGTCGGCGGATGAACTCACGTCGCTGCTTGGATCGCCGAGTGAATCGGGGATGAAGAAGCAACTTGCGGAACTCGACGATCACATGATGGCATTCATCGCCGCCTCGCCTTTTTTGCTCATAGGCACGGTTGGCGGCGACGGAAGATGCGATGTATCTCCTCGTGGCGACATGCCACCGGTGGGCAAGGTTCTGGATTCGCGGACACTGGCGATGCCGGAATGGAAGGGCAATCGACGAGTTGATAGTCTGCGAAACATCATCGAGACAGGCCGAGTGGGTATGCTGTTCATGACTCCCGGATTAGGTGAAACGCTGCGCGTCAACGGGCGTGCATTCGTGATTCGCGACGACGACGTGCTGGCATCCATGTCGAAGAATGGAAAGCAGCCGTTGGTGGGAATCGGCGTCGAAGTCGATGAGTGTTTTTTCCAGTGTGCAAAGGCTTTGATCCGCTCCAAACTTTGGGAATGGTCCGCCGAGAACTTGGATCCGCCACCCTTTGACTTCGCCAAAATTCTGGTCGATCAGACGAAGATTGAAGGACTGGAGGTTGAGCCCCTTCGGCAACAGATCGAAGAATCCTACAAAGACCGTCTCTATTAAAGTGCTTCACCAGTGTCGCCCGTTACCTGGACCGTTTTATGAAAGTATCGCTGAACAACGTCCTGCTGACACTCGCGATCGTTGGCGGCTTGCTGGCCGCGACAATAAAGGCTGAAGAGAAGGCCGGGCACGAGGTCCCACGCAAGCGACAACCGACGGAAGCCAACGTCCCCTACGGAAAGCACCCCAAGCAAGTGGTCGACTTCTACAGGGCCGCATCTTCAAAACCAACTCCAGCCGTTCTGTACATCCACGGCGGTGCTTGGTGGGCCGGCAACAAGAATTCTGTCAGTGTCGAGCCGTATTTGAAGGAAGGTATCTCGGTCGTTTCTGTCGAGTACCGGTTCATCTTCGACGCGACCAAGGCTGGCATTGAGCCGGCCGTCAAAGGTCCGCTACACGATGCGGCCCGAGCACTGCAATTCGTTCGTAGCCGAGCGACTCATTGGAACATCGACAAGACACGCATCGCCGCGACGGGTGGCTCCGCCGGAGGATGCTCAAGTCTGTGGTTGGCTTTCCACGACGACTTGGCGAATCCGACGAGCAGCGATCCGGTCGCGCGGGAGTCAACGCGGTTGTTCTGTGCCGCCGTTCTTAATGCTCAAACGAGCCTCGACCCCAAGCAAATGAAAGAGTGGATGCCCAACAGCAGTTACGGCGGACATGCCTTCGGTTTCAATCCGAGTGCCGAAAGGAAACTGTCGCGATTTGAAGTCTTTCTCGCCGCGCGTGAATCGGTATTGCCATGGATCAAGGAGTATTCTCCCTATGAACTTGTGACGCGCGATGATCCCGCCACCGGCCTCTATTACCGAACGGCACCGGCGATGGGACAGAAGCAAAAAGATCCGACTCATTCCGCGAATTTCGGAGTTGGGCTGAAACAGAAGTGCAACGACGCCGGTGTCGAGTGCCACTTGGTCTATCCGAACGCACCCGATGTAAAGTATGCCAGCGTCACGGAGTTCCTGATTGGCAAGCTGAAACAACCGCACTAAGCTGGATACGCCGGTGTCGCGTGTGACCTGACCGATTTTGGCCCCACGGTGAGCATGAAATCCAATCACTCAACGCCAGGCAAGTCCCACGATCTCACCAAGCCGATTGACTCGACCGGATCAAGTTGGCGCCGAAATCTAGTCCTGCTGACTGCTTCGCTAGTTGTCTGTCCGGTGGTCGCCCTCTTATGCACGTTCGCGTCTTGGATGGTGTGGGGAATAAATCCTCACGACCGTCTCCCAGAACTAGTGGCTCATCTGGCGTTCGGATTGTTTACCGGTCTGGTGATCGGGATCGTCTTGATTTTGTTACCGTCAAATTGCCGCGGGAGGCGAAACGACGGGAAACTGCGACTGGCCTGGCTGGTCGTCCCATTGCTAAGCATGATCATGATCCTTGCCGCTATGGTCTTTGCCGCGCAAGCCGCCCAGCCATCCATTTGGGAACTCATGGGCACAACGGTCTTTTCCGTGCTTCTGGTCCTCGGATCCCTGAGTGCCCTCAGGCTGGCCTTCGGGCGTGAGCTGACGCCGGTTGCGGCACTGATGGGCTTAGTGTTAGTCGCCAAGCTTGGATTCCTTCTTTATCTCTGCTGGCTGTATTGAGATTCCCGCAGCCAAGCTGGGTCAATCGTCACCCAGACCAGACTGGAACGCGTGGAATGCCCGCGATCTACATAGGTAGAACAGTCGCTTGGGGTTAGCTAAAATGGGGTTATGGACTGTGGCGTGAGCAAGTCGGCGGTGTTGTGCTTCAAAATCTCAACTGCCCCGCTTCGTCTGCTTTGCGGGTGATCCGTCGAAGGGCGAATTGGAATTGCCTTGGCGACGCTCCTGCCCTAGCCTAGCGACACCGCCTGGTTTAATTGTTTTTTCACGTCTAATCCTTATCGATTCGAATGTCCGATCTTGGTTCCCGTCGTGTTGTGGTTACTGGCGCTGGCCTTGTCAGCCCGATAGGTAATTCCAAAGAGGCGCTGTGGGATGCGCTCACCAACGGCCGCAGTGGCGTCGCGCCGCTTAGCAGTGTTCCCACCGATTTTCTGCCGATGACGTTCGGCGGTGAAGCACGCGACTTCAAGGGGCAGATCGATGACTTTGGCCCGTTGGAAAAGAAATTGAAGCGAGCCATCAAGAAGGGGCTCAACGTGATGTGCCGCGAAATTGAAATGGGCGTCGCGGCAGCTCAGTTTGCACTCGCCGATGCAAACCTTGAAGCGGGCAAATTCGATCCAGAGAGAACGGGAGTCGTCTTCGGTTCGGACTACATCATGAGCCGCCCCGAGGAGTTCAGCGATGGCATTCGCAAGTGCCTTGACGAGCATGGGGACTTCGACTTCGAGAAGTGGGCCGAGCAAGGTCTGCCCGAAGTGACTCCACTGTGGTTGCTAAAGTATCTGCCCAACATGCCGGCCAGCCATGTCGCCATTTACAACGACTTGCGCGGCCCCAACAACTCGATCACCTTGCGCGAAGCGTCAGCGAACTTAGCCGTCGGCGAGGCTTTTTGGACGATCAAACGCGGAAGCGCCGACGCGATCATCGCCGGTTCAACGGGCAGTCGCATTCATCCCATTCGCACCGTTCATGTGGTCTTGCAGGAGCAGATCGCCGCCAATGGTGTCGAACCCAGCAAGGCAAGCCGGCCTTTTGACAAGGATCGGACCGGAATGGTGCTAGGCGAAGGCGGGGGAGCGGTCGTGCTGGAAGAGCTGGAAACGGCGAAAGCCCGTGGAGCCACGATTTTGGCTGAAGTGATTGGTCATGGCAGCTCGACCGTGATGGATCGGCAGTGCATCGCCCGGAAGGACGTCGCCTTGCGGAACGCTCTTAGTCAGGCGATTCGGTCAGCCGGTTTGACGCCGGAGGACATCGGCCACATTCATGCACATGGACTGTCGACACCGCAGTGCGACATTGATGAATCGCGCGCGATTCGCGATGTGTTCGGCGCACGGGCGGATACGATTCCGGTGGTCGCGGCGAAGAGCTACTTTGGCAATTTGGGCGCGGCCAGCGGCGTGGTGGAAATGGTCGCCAGCGTCATGGCGCTGCGCGACGGCAGACTGTTTCCGATTCTCAATTACACGACGCCTGATCCCGATTGTCCGATCTCGGCGGTAACGACCGCGGACGCGTTGCCCGGCGATAACTTCATCTCCGCGAATGTGACTCCCCAGGGCCAAGCCAGCGCGATCGTGGTGCAAAAATTCACGTAACCAAACCGCGCGATGCATTTCGGCAACTCGGCCAGATCAAGAGTCCTCGGAACGAACAGGCAAGAATGGAAGCCAACCTTCTTGCTGTCAACGGATTACGTTCCCCGCGACGAAGACTGCTACACGATTGGTACACGGGTTGCTTTCTTCTGCTGGTACTCAACCGCCAGCCAGGAGAAGACCATGACCACCGCTATCACCCGACTCGCCGCTCTAATCGTCCTTTGCGTTTCGCTGTCGTGGGCCACTCGGGTATCCGCCGAGGAAATGAGCCGCGTCGAATTGAAAAGCGGAAAGGTCCTTCAAGGGGCCATCGATCAGCGCAGCAACCAACAAGTCTTGCGTTTGCAAGTTCGATTAGGCTCGACCGTCGTCGTTCGATCGATCGCCCGCGATCAGGTCAAGACGGTTAAGCCGGTTGTGGTCGCCGCCGTTCAGGGCGCGAACAACAGCACCGTGGAAGTCGGCGAGTACCCGACCATGGCACAACTGGCAAAATCGGCACTGTTCGATCCTCGATTCCAACGCCTCGCGGACGCCACCAAATAGCGGGCGCCGGCAACTCTCGCGGTATTGGTTGCAATCTCGATCCAAGCGAACCGGTAACCTATTGTTTCCTAGGGAAACACCAGATTAGGTGTTCAATACGAGTACCTATCGCCAGAAGGTTCCGGCCGATGTACAAGCAGATCCGTTACATTCGCCAACAGTGGTCGTTGGTGGGCAGCTTCTTTCGCTTTGCCGATGCACTGTGTATCGGCTGTTCGTTGTGGATGGCGCTCTTCTTCACGCTCGCGCCGGCGCATCACTGGCCGCTGGTCGTGGGTGCTCTGTCGGTGGCCGTGTACTTTTTGTTCGCGGAACTGAGTGGCGTTTATCGCACGTCACGCGGAGTGACTCCGGAACGCGAGATGATCTGCGCGGCGTCGACTTGGGGGTGCACCCTGCTGGCCTTGGTGGCCGTCGACGCGGTGCTTCGAACCTCCTTCGAATATTCGCGTTCCTCGCTATTACTCTGGTTTGCCCTGCCGCCGATGATGATGGTCGTCAGTCGAGCGATCGTTCACATGTTGCTAAAACTTCTTCGCGCTCGGGGGATCAACACTCGGCCCTTCGCCATCGTCGGCATCAACGAACTGGGCATCGATTTGGCACGCAACATCAAGGACTCGCCCGAGATGGGGCTAAAGTTGATCGGCTTTTACGACGACCGGCCCGAAGAGCGTACGACCGATCTTCCCGAGGATGTCGGCAAGCGCATCGGCGATTTGGAGGAACTCGTCGATCAGGCGCGCGACGGACTTGTCGACTTCATTTATATCACCTTCCCGATGCGGGCCGAAGAACGCATCAAGTCGGTACTGAACAAACTTGCCGACACGACCGCCTCGGTCTACGTCGTGCCTGACTTCTTTGTGTTTGAATTGCTGCATTCACGCTGGACCAACATTAACGGCTTGCCCGTGGTCAGCGTTTTTGAGAGCCCGCTGTTTGGCGTCGATGGCATGTTCAAGCGAGCCCTCGATCTGGCATTGGCAACGGTTTCGCTTTTGGTGGCCGCGATCCCAATGACGATCATCGCCATCCTGATTAAACGATCATCGCCCGGACCGGTTTTCTTTCGCCAACGCCGATATGGACTCGATGGCGGTGAGATCAAAGTCTGGAAGTTCCGTTCGATGCGAACTTGTGAAGATGGCGATCGCGTCGTCCAAGCCACGGCAAACGATTCGCGCGTGACACCCCTGGGCGCGTTCTTGCGCAAATCGTCGCTCGACGAACTTCCGCAACTGTTCAACGTATTGGATGGCAGTATGTCGCTGGTTGGACCACGGCCTCACGCCACGGCGCACAATGAGGAATATCGCAAACTGATCCAAGGATATATGCTGCGGCACAAGGTCAAACCGGGGATCACCGGATTGGCCCAAGTCAACGGTTGGCGCGGTGAAACCGACACACTGGAAAAGATGGAACGCCGCGTCGAATGCGACCACGAATACATTCGCGATTGGTCGTTGCTGATGGATGTGGAAATCTTGTTCCGAACGATTTTCACGGTGTTTTCGCGGAAGAATGCCTACTAGTTCCCTGGCCAAGTCGTCGATACTTCTAAACTGGCAATCAACATGAGCCCGACGCTTCATCCTCGTCAATTGCTAACTTTCTGCAAACAGAACCGGTGGTTCTTAATCGTTCCCACCGCGGTCTTCACGCTGGCAGCGCTGGTCTACGCGGTGACCAAGCCGGAAACTTGGCAAGCCACCCAGAGCTTGTTAGTCCGTGACGAGGCGGGTGGCGGTCTTAGCGGACAGGGTCGCTTTGAAAGTACGGAAGCGATGAAGACCGCCCAAGAGACGATCTTGGAAATCTCGAAAAGTCCCAGCGTGGTGAAGGCGGCTTTGTCCGCCGTCGGTCCCGATCCCGCGCGACGGCAGCGCGCGAACTGGCCGCTGGACGACGATGTCGAATCCCTCCGCCAAGCGATTACGATCAAGGCACCGAATGGAGCCGAGTTTGGCCAGACCGAACTCATTCATCTGGTCGTGAAGGCACCCACATCGAATCGCGCCGCCAAGCTTGCCTCGGCCGTGAGCGGCGAACTGGATCATCGTTTGCGAGAACTGCGCGACGTCAAAGGGCGCAGCATATCCGCTGAACTAGAAAAAGCAGTCGCGCTCGCGCAGGCCGATCTTGACACCGCGACCAACAAATTGGAAAAGTTGGAATCGGCCGTGGGTACGGATCTGGGCGAGCTGCGAAGTCTTAGTGACGCCGCGGGCGGCGATAGCGACTTGCGTTCCGCCTTGAATCAGATTCGGACCGAATTGCGAACCGCCACGGCCACTCATGAAACCAACTCGCAAACGAAGGAACATCTGCGGGACGCTCAAGACGACCCCGACCGCTTGATCGCCATGCCGCGGCGTCTGCTGGAAACGCAACCCGCGCTCCAGCGGCTGAAAGATGGTCTGGTGGACGCCCAACTAAACACCGCGCGACTCAAGGGCAGGATGAGCAAGAACCATCCGCACGTGCAGGCCGCGGTTGTCGCGGAAGGGGAAGTTCGAGCCGACTTGCGAAGTGAACTCGGCTTGGCGTTGCAGGCCCTTACCGGCGACCTGATGGTCAGCGGAAGGCGTGTCAAAGCGCTTCAGCAACAAGAGACCGATATCAAATCACGCTTGGATCGTCTGGCAACGCTTCGCGCGCGGTACAGCAACTTGGTGGAGGATGTCGCGCAGCGAACGGATGTTCTCAGCCGAGCCTACAACGATTTGGCCAACGCCAGGGCTAGCCAAGGCGGCGCGGAATCGGCCAGCTTGATCTCTCGGCTGGATGGACCCGTTGCCGGTAGTCATCCCCTCGGACCGGGAAAGTCAACGGTGGTACTGCTGGGATTGCTGGGTGGTTTGGTGACCGGCTTGGGGTTGGTCTTCCTCAAGGGCCCCCTAGAACAGTTACGCGGTCGACGATGGTCGGATTTCCTGCCCGCTCGACGCGCCAGCGATCAAGACGCCAGTGGCCGCCGCACGGCCGACCGCTCCGGCGGACGCCGCTTGCGTGACCCGGCATCCGAACCGGCAATGCAACGTCGGGAAAAGGACCAACCACAATCGCGACCCCCACAAGCTCCATCCGAGGCCGAACGTCGAAGTGAAGAAGATCGTCGTGGCGGCGACCGCCGGCAACAATCTCCAAAACTGGAATCTCCCGCCGAGTAAAGCCAGCCTGCGTGGTAGTCCAATCGCGGCGCACATGCTCGGCGGACACTTACGCCGTCTCGGAAACAGAGTGTTTTCAATCAGCATGTTATTCACGGGCTGCTTCTAAAAGCGATTCGACCGTGGGGCGGTCGATGGGTGTCCGGCTGACGTAACGCAGGCGAACAGTTCCCTTCGGATCAATAAGCACGTCGCCGCCTAGTTGATGCACGTCGTCCGTGGGTTGATGCAACTTGCGTCCTCGCAGCAGTAACTTGATATAACCCCACCACGAACCTGGACCCAGCACGGCCCAACTGCTGCCACGCCCCATGCCGTAGGCGCGATAGAGTTCGCGTGGTTCGTCGAGCAAGATCGGCCAGGGAAACCCGCCTTCACGGGCATAGTTCTCGGCGATCGCGGGACTCTCAAAGGTAACGACGACGACCGCCATGCCCAACGACTTCAAATCGTCTTGATGCTGCTGCAACTGCAACAGGTGTTCGCGGCAGGGGAGTCAGGCAAGATGTCGGTGGAAGACCATCAACAGCCACCGTCCGTCAAAATCCCGCAGCCGGTGCGTGCGGCCTTCCGTGTCACTCAGTTCAAAATCAACCGCCGAATTGCCGACGACGTTGTCCATGCGATAGTCCTGACTTGGCGAGATTTTTTGCGTGGCTGACGGTTCTCAAGACTCGGGTTCGTCAACGGCGGTCCGCGATTGCAATCGCTCGATCGTTTCGTTCGCCTTCTCAAGCTCCGATCGCAGCAACTTGTTTTCTTCACGCAGACGAGCAACTTCCTCCTCGTCTCCTCGTAGAGCCGGCGCGAACTCGCCCTCCGTGTCTTCCAGATTCCGTGCCATCAAAGCCTGCTTCTCCGCCAGGGCTCGTTGCTTTTCGGCTTCCATCATCGCGGCCCGCGCTTCGGCTTCTGCTCTGCGTGCTTCCGCGTAGCCGCATCCGGATAGACTGAATAGACCGAACACGATTAACACAGCGGCTAGGTACTTCATGATGGGTTTCTTCAATTTGTCTTGCAAGCCAATTGTTTCATTGCCTTACCGAGAGCGTCGCCAATCAAAAAATAGCTCTCCGCGTTTCCGAACCAATGATGGCCATGGCCTTGGTTCGGTGACTGTTCGGCCGGCCGCGCGAAAGCTGTAGTTTTCACGAAGAGAACGCTGTCTTTGAATTCGGGGCGGGCGGCCGCGGCGGCTTGTGCTTTGCGAATAGCCAGGATTCCCGCGCCCGCCTTCTCGCCACCGTTCCCCAATTCGCCAATGACCACGGGCAGGTTCGGACAGTCGAACGACGCGCGCACGTCCTCGATCAAATGGACGAGGTTCTGTTCATATTCGGCCTTGGCCTCGTCGGCACCGAAGGCATCATTCCATCCTTGAAACCAGACAAAGCCAGCGATCTCGTGGCGACGCCCTTTCAACTCGGGGAAATCCACGCCAACCTCGGCCAAGGCTTCACGCACCTCCTTGACCATCCGCGTGTAATACTCTCCCGTTTCTCCGCCGGAACTTGGCGGCCGGAAATCTTTGTAAAGACTCTTCCCGCCCCACGCCGTTTTGATCAGCAATACGGGCGCGTCCATCGCGTCGCCCACGACATGCCCAAACTGAAACTCGGGACCAATGTGGTGCTGGCCAGGATAGCCGGCGAAGCCGATTGTCAGCGGTCCTTTCTTCACCTCGCGAAGGGTGCGAAATCGGCACCACACATCATCTCGCACGGCCCAATTGCCGTCATCGTCTTGGACGTGTTGAAATGCGTTGGCCTTCTTGGGATCGCGCAGGACTTGCTGCAGCGTGCCGCGGCCGCCGTTGTAGTATTTCGGATGATCCAGATCGACAACTCCCTGACCTTCCATGTTCGACTGCCCGGCCAGGATGAAGATCTTTAACGGTGTCGTTTTCTCAGTCGCGGCACCAACGGAAGCCGGCAGACAAGCCAGTGTCAACGCGATGAACAATACGTTATAGGACTTCATAATAAAACGTCTTTCCAAGTTTCCAAGAGTGCCACATCAACCGGCATCGAACATCACTCCTTAGTGTCCGAGTCACCGCTCTCGCCGACGGGAATGAACTGTACCGCATCGGCGATCACGTATTTTCCGTCCGTTCCATCGGTAGAAATTCGCACCCAGTTTTGCTTGCCGCGATCAAACTGATATTTACCGAGCGACCGAAATAGCCGCTGGTGTTCGGGCGTCCGTTGTTGGTTGATGCGGACGGTCGTTTCGCCGTCGGCGTGATGGATCGTCACCGGTGTGTTGGTCGAGCGGCGCACGTTATAGCAGTGCGACAACCGCACTTCATACGTACCCGCTCGCGGCAAGGCAGGCGTATAGGTGACCGAACATTTTCCTTTGCCCTCTTTTTGATCGTGCAAATATCCCAAGCCGACATAGGGCGGTGTGTGCGTCGAGTAACGCCACTGGCCCACCAGCTTGGCCTCGGTTTCATCGACGACAATCCCCGCCAGATCACTCGGACTCTTCACGATAAACGGCACGAGTTTCGGATTATCGACTTCGCCCGGTTGGTGTGGATTGGGCAACGCGTCAGGATGCGGGCGAACTGCTTTCTCGCCCGCTTCACAAAGAATCGACATGGTAACCAAAACCGCTATGGTCGCCACGACGGTGGACTTCTTCATTTCGATTACCCCTTAACGTTGACCGCGGCACGGCTTGAAAACAGTTATTCTTTCAACGTCTTCTCGATTTCCGCGGCAACCTGCTTGGCAAGCAACATGGACCCTTCACTCGTGAAGTGAACATTGCCCGGCGCGGTTGTCAGCGTTTTCATGTGCGGTGCCATCACGGCGTGAAGATCATTGATTGCGATGCCGTGTTTCTTCATAACCTGCGCCGCGATGCGATTGTAAGCCACGTCGTCGCCCACTTTACGGCCAGCTTCGCCCTCGGGAACCGGCGTGGTCGAGGCCCAAATCAACTTGGCGTTCGTCTGCTTGAGAATCGCGACGATCTTTTCCAGGTTGTCGCGATATTGCTCCGGCGTGTGAGTCAGAGTGCCGTTCACTTTGTCGCGGCGGCCCTGCGTTTTCGACTTGGGATTGCGGTAACACAAGTCCCACAAGCCCCAATTGAAGTGGATCACGTCCCATTGGCCAGGTTTGGCATCCAGCCACTTCGGCAATCGTTCCAAACCCATGCCCGTGTGGCCGGCGTTGCCTTTCACACGCTGGACGTCGGCTTGGTCCTTCAGTAGTTCGATGACCGGTTTCGTGTAGCCGATCGAAATCGAATCGCCGATCAACAGCACGCGCGGCCGTTTGGAATCCGGCTGACCAGGCTGCTCGCCGCGAACCGGCTGCAGCAACAGAGTGAAAAGAATGATGATCACGCCGAGCAAAGTGCATGTTGGCCGAAGCATGTTGTTCTCCTTGTTCAAACGGCGACGAGGTGACACTATGCCAGTAATTCGCTCAGCGGACCTTGTTGGTCGACGGCGCGACCGAGAGCGAAATCCGGTTGGCCAAAGTGGTCTTGCGGCACTCCGGCAACGTGGCACAGCGTTGTCAGCCAGTTGCCGATCGTGTGATGATGAGCCGCGGATCCGTATCGCGGGTAAGCGAGATAACGGCCGCGCGAATTCAGTTTGCCATTGAGGTTGCCAAGCACGACCATCGGCCATTCGGTGGCGCTGGAATGATGCTTGTCCGAGTTGTCGCTGACGTACACGATGATGGTGTTATCGAGCATCGTGCCATCGCCTTCGGGAGTCTTGTTCAATTTGGCGGCCAGCCCGGCGATCAGCTCGAGATGGAAAGTCCGGATCATGTTGCGGCAGTCTTGAGAGTCGAACGCCCCGCTGCTGGCACCGTGACCGACGGAGTGAACCTTGGGCGTGATGCCGATTCCTTGATAATTCGAATTGAGATCGTCGCAGTGCAACGTCACCACGTTGGTGATGCCGCTGATCAGCGCGGCGGCGGCCATGTCGAAATGGGCATCCAGATGGTGCGTTGTAATTTTCGACGTGTATTTATCCGTAACTTCGGGCGCGTTCTGCTTGAGTACCTTTTGCATCGAAACTAATTTCAAACGCCGCTCGCGAAGCGATTCAAAACCGCCGAGGTAGTGATCAAGCTTCTCCTTTTCCTGGCCCGGCAAGTTCTTTTGAAACTTCTTGATATCCTGGGCCATGGCGTCGAGTACGTTGCCGGTGCGTTGGTACTTCCTCTTGATGTCGCCGCCCGACGCAATGCTGCCGAACAGGTTTTGATAAGCAAGTTCCGGACTGCATTGAAACGGCAACTGCCTGTTCTTTCCGGCGGCACTGATAACCGGATAAGCCGTCCCCTGGCTGCCGTCGCCCATCTTCAACCCGATGTGGTTAAACACCGACGGAAACAGATTTGACAAATGTCCGTCGATTGTCGCGGCCGAGGGCTGACCTTGCGCGGTTGCTTTGTATGCGCCCAGAGCGCCATAAAACGCGCTGTGGCCGTAGGTACACATCCGACCGCTCAGCCCCTGCAGGATCGTCAGCTTGGTCTTGAACGGTTCCAGCGATTCCATGCCCGCCGGCAGCGATTTGCCTTGCAGCGACTCGTCGACCAGTTCGGTCCCGCCATGTTGCAAGCCGGCCGGATTTAGAAACTCGGCCTGCAGGCCGCTCGCTTTGACAACGAACACGAACCGCTTTGGCAAATGGGCGTCGGTTTCCTTCGCGTCCAGCATCGCGAGGTGATTCACGAAAGGTGACAGGGCCAGACTGCCGGCTCCGAGCGTCACGCCTTTCAAGATGGTTCTTCGAGTCGCCATGGTTATTGCTTTCGTTGCAGGTTGTTTTGAATTCACAGCTTAGCGTGCCCACGAATCACGCTCAAGCGTGAACACCGGCGGTTGCCTAATACAAAATCTGGCACCGCGGCAAAGCCGCCTTCAGTTGTTCGACGCTTTTATCCGTAATCTGGGGACATTCATCCAACGCAAGATATTTCAAAGACTTTAGTGCCCCTAGATGTTTCAACCCCTCGTCGGTCACTTGGTCGCAGCCGGTTAACGTCAACTCGCTGAGGTTCGACATCCTGGACAAGTAACTTACGCCCTGGTCCGTGACGCCCTTGCAATTGTCCAAATACAGTTCGACCAGCCCGGTATGGCTTTGCAGATGGGCGAGGCCGGCATCGTCGATCTTGCCGCAATCGGCCAATACCAATCTGGTCAGCCCGCGCATGTTCTTCAAGGCTTGCAGGCCCTCGCCCGTGATGTTCGTGCAGAACCACAAATCCAATTCGCGCAACGATGTCATGCCAGACAGGTGCTGCAAGCCCGCGTCGGTGAAGTTGTTGTTGTCGCACAGATTCAAATAGGTCAGCCCGGTCGTATCGCGTAGATGCCGCAGTCCGTCGTCGGTCAGGGCCCGGATGCTGCCGAGATTCAGGTACTCCAGATTCTTTAGCCCCGCAAGCTGCTGGAGGCTCTCGTCAGTCAACACGAGGCATTGAAACAGATTGAGTGTCCGCAGCTTCTCTTTCTTCAACTGAACGAGCCCCGCGTCCCGCAAGCGTTTCGATTCATGCAGATCCAAATGCACCAGCGCCGGCGGCAACTCCAATCCCTGTCCCTCGTGCCACCAACAAAACGCGATATTCAGATCCTCCAAAGACGTCAAATGTTGAAACAGTCCAGTAAAACCGGGCGTTGTGATCTTGTGACATCCGTACAAGCCGAGGCTCTTTAGATGGGTCAGTCCTTCCAGGTGCCGCAGTCCCTTGTCGGTGATTTGATCGCAGCCGTCGAGATTCAGGTGCGTCAGACTTGTCAAGCCTTTGAGGCCTTCAAGTCCACGATCGTTGAGCGACCCGCGGCCGCATGCCAGATTCAAACTTGTCAGGCCGGTGAAGTGTTGTAACCCCCGGCCGTTGAAGTTGGTGTTGTCGCTGAGGTCCAGTTGAACGAGCGTCGGCAGTTCCGCCAGCAGTTTCATCACCGGCTCAGCGACCAATCCAGTCCTGGACAACTTCAACGAAGCGAGTGAATCTAGCTGCTTAAGATGTTCCAGCCCGGCCACGGTGATTCGCCGACAACCCGTCAGATCCAATTCCGTCAGCGATTTCGCCGTGCAGATGGACTGCAGTTCCTTGTCGCGTAGGTTGCCGCCCTTCTCTTCCAATAATTGCAAAGCGGCCTCGGGCGTAAGCGGCTCGGCACCGACAACAAGTTCCGGAACGAACAAGACGAGCAACGTCGCTACTAGGTGGATCAATTTCATGGAGACTCTTCCGCGGATCATTTTCGATAAAGGAACGAATCGGACGTTAACAAGCTGACCAGCATTTCATTGAAACTGCCGTCACTTTCGACATACGCCTTATCCATTGCCACGAGTGTCTTGGAGTCGCTTAACATTTCGTTGCGGCCCATCCAGTAGCGGAAGACATGCCGCACGAACGACTGTCGCACGCGCGGCGATTTTGCCAAACGCTCCATCATCTGGCGGACATTTTTCACATCTCCCTCCAGTTCGTCGCGTCCCGTAAAGCCGACCGAGCCGCTCGTATCGACGGGCTTGTTCTTCTCGGTCTCGCGGAAGCGGCCGACGTGATTGAAGGCTTCGAACGGCATGCCTAGCGGATTCATCTTCTTATGGCATCGCCAGCATTGATCTTCATGAACTAAGCGGAATCGCTCGCGCAGTGTTTGGGTTTCTTTGTCGGGGATCTGCGCGTCGACGGTGATCGGCACTTCCATGACGGTGCCCGCCAACAGCTTCTCGCGAATCCACTTACCACGCCGTACCGGGTCGTTGTCAAAGTTGCCGCTGTGAGCCACCAGCCAACTTGGCTGGGTAAGGATGCCGCATCGCTGTTCCGAAGGGACTTCGATCGGCGTGTTTCGCGCGTACTCGGTCTCGAACGGATCGAGGTTGTAGCTTTGAGCGTCATGCGTACGAGTGTATTTTTCCTTGCCGCCCGCCCGTTTGATTTGCGCTGGATCGTTCGAACCGCTCCAGTAGGACACGAACACTTTGTTGGTGGTCAGCAGTTCCTCGAGCACGCGCTTGTCTTGCTTGAGGATGTGCAGCAACAGCGCGTCGGTGTCGTACATCATGCGGATCGGGCTGTGGTTGTGAAACTGCTGGAAGCCTTCGCGAGTGGTGAACTTATCGGTGTCCTTGAAGACGGTCGAGGCCTTGTGATAGCCAAAGAACTCGCGAAAGAATTGCAGCACTCGCGGATTCTTAACCGATTGGATGGGACTGTTGTGATTGGGGAACAGATTGCGGTCGCGGTCGTTCAAGTACTTGCGGACCACTTTCTCAACATCGGCTCGTGTTTTCAGTTCACCGGCGTGCATTTGTTCGGCTAGCCAGCCATTCTTTGCATAGGAGGTGCGCTGCTGTTGCGTGAGCGCTTCCTTGATGATCGGTTCGCTTTCCTTGCGAAAGACTTCCTCGGTCTCGATCGGTTCAACGCCAAACGCCGGTGCGTCATAAAACGCGTGATGAAGGGCGTAGACCAGTTCTTGAGGCGACAGCATGCGGCGACCATCGCCGTCCGGCTGGCCCAACCCCATTTCCATGCGGTAGACAAACTCGGGCGAAAGCGTGACGTAGATCAACACGGCTTGCAGCGCCATGGTGTTGCCCAGTTCGCTGTTCTTCTGAAACACGTCACGCCAGTAATGATCCAGTTCTTGCTGGTTCGGAGAACGGCGCAAAAACAGCGCAAAGGCGATATCCAGGGCCGCCGCGAAGTCCTGCTTATCAACGACTCCCTTGCTTTCCATCACTTTCCTAAAAGCCGTGGGCACATGACCGCGACGTTCAATTCGATTTGTTTGCAGCCCACCGACGAATCCGCCATGGTTGTTGCCGTGGCGACTGTCCTTGCTTTTGACTTCCGTCGTGATGCTGACTTTTAAACCGAGCGTCAGTATCTCCGCCATGGTTTCTGCGTTGATCAACAGCGCTTCCAACGACGCTTGATCGGCCGCGATCGTCGCGTAGTCCGTGAATCCCGAAGCATGGTGTACGAATTCGTAGAACGGATTGGCATATTTGGGATCGGCGAAGTAACGAATGGTAATCGATTTTCCTTTGTGCGGCCCGTGGTGAACCGTATACTTGTCGCCTTGGCGTTGCGTCCCGCCAATCTTCACCGATAGGCGATGCTGTCGGCCGTAATGTCTTCCCCAAATGCCGCTGTAGATGTCGGGTCGCTGTCGCCAGAGCCGTGCTGGAGTATAAGGCGCGTCGTCAATCGTGCCGCTAAAGAGCAGATCGTGATCGACCAGATTGCCATACTCCGGCAGCAGCATCTTTTCCTTTAGATTCACGCCCCGGCCATGCCGCGAAAGCTGGCGATCGATCAGCGTCACAAACCCCGCCCGCTCGTCGGCCGTGGGTTGCGAATCGCCATCGTCCGGCGGCATTTCGGCGAATTGAACTTGCGCGAAAATCCTGCTCCAGACGTCGGACGCGGTGACGTCCGCCAGATCGAAGGACACGTTGTCGAATCGCAAGTCGGCCTCTTGCGACTCCGCCCCGTGGCATGTCGTGCAATACTTGTTGAGGAACCGAGCCGTTCGCGTCTGGAACTCGCCGGGATCGGCTGCTACCGGCTTCTCATCGGCATGCGATATCGAAATCGAGAGGCTGGCAAGTCCCAGCAATAGGCAAGGCAAGGAGAGGTGGACCTGGCGTCTTGATCGAGTATTCATTAGCTAACTTACGGTGGAGTTGCGGGTGTGACGATCTACCTTAATTCAGCAACCTTCTCGGTGACAACCTTGCGGGCCAAAGCGGGGCAGTCGCGAGATTGTAACATATGGCTGGTCAACCAAAGTACCTTGTTGTAGCTTCATGATGCCCCCCTAAGAATCGATGTAACAATGAGTTAGACGCAGCCCCGCGGATCTTCATTGCCGAACCGGCGAGCAAAAACGTTTGCAATCCTTGCAACCATGCGGCGCCCACTGGACGGAGCATCCATAACGGCGTCTGCTGCCCAGCAGGCCTTCACGTCGGCTCTCGACTGCCCAAACAAGATCGCGTTCCGATCGGCGAACGCGACCGAGTGGGTGGGTGACCCGTGTCATCCCACCGTGAACTCATTCCTTCATTTTACAATTTTCATGACGATCGTGTTAGTCTTTGTTCGGTGGGGTATTTTGAGCGGGAAGAGATTGAACCTGGGGAAGAAAAAGAACTTCGGGGAGAAAGAACCCGGGGGAAGAAGAAGAACCTCCCCTAGCCCCTCCTTGAAAAAGGAGGGGAACTAATAGTTCTCCCCCTTGCCAAGGGGGAGTTAGAGGGGGTCGAAATCGCGGGCAATTCACGTCACACCGCTAAGCGATTTCCATCAGTTCCGAATGAATCACTTGCCCTTTGAGCGCGCTGATCTTCTCCAGCGTTTGCGCGCTGGGCTGGGTGTCGACTTGGATCGTGCAGCAGGCCGCATGGGCCCCTTCAAAGATGACGTTTTCGATTTCTTCGGCGTTGACATTGTCTTCTTTGAGATATCCCAACACCGAGGCCAGCACACCCGGCTTGTCGTAATGGCGGACGACGAGTTGCCATTTGGCCGGTGTCGTAGTCAGGCGGTTGACCCAATTTTCGACGCGGCCCGTTTCCAGGAACAGCTTGAGAATGCGCACCGTTTCCGCCGCCACCGCGTTTTGGGCCTGGGTTGTTGAAGCGCCAATGTGATGCGTGCCGTACACGTGGTCGGCTCGCCCGAGTTCACTTGCAAAAGCGCCGTCCTTCCCTTCCGGTTCATCACTGTAGACATCCGTCGCGACTCGAATTCGACCCGCCTTCACCGCCCCAAGCAGCGCGGCCTCGTCCACGACCTCGGCCCTTGCCGTATTGATGAAGTACGCGCCTGGTTTCATGGAATCAATCATCTCCTTGGAAATGATTCCCGCCGTTTCCGGCGCGGCGGCCAGGTGTACCGAGATGATATCGCATTGCGGAACGAGTTCGGCGACCGTGGGCACATACTCGACGCCCAGTGCCTCGGCCTTCTCCGCAGTCAGCGAGCGGCTGGTGGCTCTGATCTTCAACCGAAAGGCCCGGGCCCGCTTGATCAATTCCTCGCCGATCCTTCCCACGCCAACGACACCGAGCACTTTTCCGTACAGCCCGTCGGCCTGGGAGTATTCGGCCTTGTTCCAGATTCCATTGCGGAGGTCGACGGTATTTTCCACGATCCGCCGATCCAGAGCGCAGATCAGCCCCATGGCCAGCTCGGCCACCGCGACGGAGTTCATGCCAGGACAATTGGCGACGTAGACACCTTTGGCGCTGGCCGCCTGCTTGTCGATATTGTTCGTCCCCGCGCCGGCGCGAATGATCAGCGAGAGGTTTTGCGACCCCTCAATGGCTTCCGCCGTAACTTTGGTCGAACGGACCACCACGACATCCTTGTCGGCAATGTTCCCGGCGATCTCTGTCGCGCCGAACTTCGGTTCGTAAACGACCTGGCCGCCCAAGGCGCGGATCTGGTCGATGTAAGGGTCTGGGAATTTATCCGCAATCAGTATTTTCATTTTTCCTCCTCCGCGATGTCCATGCAACGTCACCACTATCATGTGCGCGGCCAGCGGCGCATTACAAGTACGTCGCGCGTGTCGCCAGAAATTATTGCAAGGCCCGGACACCGGTGCTTATGCCTGGATGGTGATAGTCGAACTGGCGCTCCTCGAATAAAATGATGCGAGCGTGAATCCTGCCTCGACCAACATGTCGGGGCCGCGGGCACTTACACCCAAGCGTTACACGAGCGAAACCGAAGTTTTCATGAGCAATCAATTTCCGCGTTGCCGGATCGTTCCGCTGCCCGATCATCAAGTTTCCGTGCAAGTCGACGATACCGAGCGGTTGCGGTGGCATTTTGGTCCGGGGTATCCGCGGCCTTTTTTCTATCCACTGGTGGGTCCGTCGGGTGCGCCGCTGACGCGGATGGGACATCCGGGCGCGGAAAATCACGATCACCATCGCAGTCTGTGGTTTGCTCACAACAAAGTGCTGGGCATCGACTTTTGGAGTGACCGCACCGAGGCTCGCATTCGGCAGCAGCACTGGTTCGCTTACGAGGACGGCGACGACGAGGCGTTGTTGGCGGTGAAGCTTGGTTGGTACGACGGACATGATCCCAAGCCACTGCTCGAGCAAGAGATGATTGCCGCCGTCATGCCGGCCGGAAAGGGTGAAACACTGGTCGAGATTCAGGCCACCTTTACACCAACTTCTGAATCGCTTGAGTTTGGCAAGACGAATTTTGGATTTCTCGCCGTGCGAGTGGCAAAACACCTTTCCGAGTACTTTGGCGGCGGGCGGCTGACCAACAGCGAAGGGCGAAGCGGCGAACCGGCCATATTCGGCCGCGCGGCCCAATGGATGGACTACAGTGGGCCGGTCGCCGATGGAACCACGGAGGGCATCACGTACTTTGACCATCCAGGCAATCCCAACTATCCCTCGCGGTGGCACGTGCGCGAAGACGGTTGGATGGGCGCTTCGGTTTGCATGGACGCGCCGCTGACGACGACCCGCGGCGAACCGCTAACGCTGCGTTATCTGCTGCATGTTCACTCGGGCGGTGCCGACGCGGATCGAGCAGGCGAAACCGCTCGCGAGTTTACCGGCCGCGCGGGATTGGAAGTCGTCAAAGCCGAGGTCAAGCACCGGCAGTATGTGGCTCGGCGGATCGGATCCAAGTAAATGAGCGATTTTGACGCAGGTCGAGCGAGCCTCTCGCAGCCGGATCTTTTCAAGCGGTTTTCGGTTACCGGTTCCGGCGTCGCGCTGCGGGACGCGAAGCTCGATCCGGACAAGCAACTGTTGATCTTTGAACGCAACGGCAAACGGGCGGCGCTGATTCGCGATCAGATGTTGTATCATCATGTGGCGCAAGGCGAGTTGCAGGGCGCGCCTTACTTGATCACGTTCTGAGGCGCTTGTAATACGGGCGTCGGTCTGACGCCTGAGTTGGATGGCCAGATCCATCATTTCAGTGCCGGTGGACTCTATGACGGCTTGGTGTTGTTGATCGACGACGAGACCAAGTCGTATTGGGACCATATCACCGGCGAGTGCGTCCACGGCGAACTGGCGGGACGCCGCATGGAGAATTGGGGTATCGCCATGACAACGGTCGCCGCCGCCATGAAAACCGAGGCGGGACTACCGGTGTTCGTCTCCCGACCGCCGCTGCTGGCGCGTTTCCTGGCTTGGGGCCAACGGATGTTAGGCGACAGGTTGCCGTCCGGCTTTCACAAAACCATGGGCCGTAAGGACGAACGATTGCCGGCCATGGAAATGGGGCTGGGAGTGGTCACCGAAACCACACAACGGTTTTATCGCATGACGGAAATACGTCAGACGATTGACGACATGCTGGACGGACGTGAGTTGCACGTGTCGCTAGGCGAGGACGGAGTTCCGGCGGCATGCTGGAGTGACGCATCTCGTCCGCTGCAATTGTTTTCGCGATGGTACGGCTTTTCGTACACGTATCCGCAGTGTGAGATTTATGAGCCCAAAAGGTAGGTAGCGGCGACACGCTCTAACTGCCGGTCGAGCCTCTCTGGTTCCGTGCCGACCCCCTCTAGCTCCCCCTTGGTAAGGGGGAGAACGTGCCGACCCCCTCTGGCTCCCCCTTGGTAAGGGGGAGAAGAAGAAAATAAAAAACGACGAGATGCCCGCCGCCAACCCGTAGGGCGGGCTCTCTCGTCGTCAAGCGACACAACCGCGTGGCCGCGCGGCGGTGTCATCACGTAGTTCAACGTCATCACGTAGTTCAACAGACCCTCGGCCGCCTAAGGCACTCTGACAACCTCGCCGCCACGGGCTGTCATCAAGGCGCGCAGCACCTGCTTGTTAATCGCCTTGGCGATAAAGCGAACGGAACCATCGCATAGCGCCGCGTTATATCCTTCGGCATGGAAGCCGCCCAGCTTGGGCAATTCCTTGTCGGCCGCGTAGGGGAGATCTTCCGGCTTGGTCCAAGGGATGCGACGTTTTGCTTCCACCGCCAAGATGGTGTTCGACGTGCCGTCGGTGATCGTGGCGAATGATATTTTCTCTCTGGTGAAGATCGTCTCGGGGCCGGTAATCGCAAAGTAACAACTGTTGGTCGAGTCGGCGGGCTCATCTGGATGCCGATAGATGACCGGCATTTTCCCAAGCAGCGTCTTGTTGTGCTCGCTGTCCCAAGGTTCATCGAAATGGTACATGCCGTAAAGATCCGCATGGCCAAGGAAGGGCAGCAACGCCACGCGCCAACTGTGGGGGTGGTCGCTTGAGCCGGGCTGCTGCGATTTGTCGGCCAGATTGCGCGAATTGGGCAATCGCTTATAGGTATCATGAAAGTTATGAAATCCGAGCGCGATCTGCTTCAGATTGTTCATGCTTTGGGTTCGTCGCGCGGCGGCGCGGGCGGCTTGCAGGCTGGGCAACAACACGCCCAATCGCAACGCTTCGATGTTGCCGTCGGTTTTCAGTTCGACCGTGGCGCCATCGCTGGCCACCTCTAAGTTGTTCAGGTAGCCGATTCCCGCCGACGTCAACGATTCGGCGAAGCGGCGCTGTTGGCCTGCAGGCATGCGGTCGATCTGCTTTTGGGATTGCTCGATCCAGTTCTTGGCAAGCACCGCCAACGCCTCCAAGGTTGCCTTGACATCGCTGGCCGACTGTTCGCTTTTGCATTGGGCAACCACGTCAACGCTTATGCCTTCGGCAAAGGTACAGCCCAGGTGAACGGACTGCGTCGCTTCGAGCAAGGGAGCGATCAGCGAGTCGAGCGGAGCCGGGATGGGCGCGGGTCCCTTTTCGGGCCGCCGCAACGCCTGCAATCGATCGCGGCTTACGGCAACGATCACCTGGGCCTCTTTCAGCCCGGCGGGAATCTTCGAACCCACCAATCTTTGCGGCGCGCGGTGCCCGGCGATGTAACGGCGGATGTTGGCTTCCTTGTCGATCACCAGAGAGCGATCGTTGGGCTGCCAGATGGCTTTGCCCTCGAGCGCGCCGGTGACGTAGGATTGTTCCTTGTACTTCTTTTCTTCTCCGATCTTGAGGAGTTGGCCAAACTTCGACTCCGTGACGTCCACTGTTTTTTTGGCCGTCAGTACGAGGCAGTCGAATTCGTCGTCGACGCCGAACGTCACCACGATGGATTCCAGATCGGTTGACGCGAGCCCGATCGCTTGTTTGCTGATGTCCATTTCTTCAAACGCCAACACGACTTCCGCCATGTCGGGACGGGCCAAAATGTCGGCCGGCTTGACGGCCAAGACAATGCCCGCCTCGTCCGAAACATACCGCCAATCGAATTCCGCGTTGGCGGCATCCGCGGCCGCATTCGGCTCTTGTGCGGCGGCCGCGTCTGGTCCGATCGTCGCCGGACCGCGCACGCCGGCAATCACCAGGGACATCGCGGCCAAAAGGCCGACCGCCGCGAGGCGCCAACCATTCGATCGCCGGCGCGGTTCGCTCACTCGAACATGACGTAACATCTCGATTCTCCTCAAAAACATTGTTCGGGTCGGCAGAAAACCACGGGCCGGCCAGCCCACCGTTCGTTCAGGTTGTCGCAGCGCCATCGCCGCCAGTATTTGCAAATACGATTTTTCTCCACCGGACACGGAAGCCGCCAATGCGTCGGCGGCCAATTCCTGCTCAAGCCGTATCCGGCCCACGATCCAATGGACCAGGGGATTGTAAAAGTGAATTGCCAGCCCCAGTTGCGCGAACGCATTGGCCACAAAGTCGCCACGACAAATGTGAGCCAATTCGTGGGCCAGCACGGCCCGCTGTTCTTGCGTTGTCCAGCCGCGCCATTCTGGCGGCAGTAAAATCATCGGTCGCCATGATCCGGCCGTGGCCGCCGTGGACATGTTGGGGGCCTCTCGCAATTCGACGATTCGGCGGCAGCGCAGTTCGGCGCGGAGTACGTCCAGCGTTTCCAGGATTTTGGAGTCTTCGATCAAGCGGCTGCGACGGCGATAAGAACTCAGCGATAACAACCCGGATACGAGCTGAATCATGCCCAAGGAGGCTACGACCAGAAAACAACAAGCCACAATTCCGCTCCATCGCCACCGCGGTTGCGAGCTTGGCTCGAGGGAAGTTGGCGAGGACAATTCCTGTAAGAACACTCGGCCGAAAACGACCAGCGATGATTCCTGGTTGGATGAGGCGGCGAGCGTCGTGTTGTCGTCGGCACCGGCTTGTCCGTCCGGTTCTAGGCCTGCCGTCGCGGCCCGCGCCGTTTCGTCGCGAACGTGGCTTGTGAATGAATCGGCGTCCAGTGTGTTCAGCCAACTGGGGATCGGGACGAAGGCTAAAAGTGTCAAAGCCACAATCATCGCCAGGGCCGCGAAGGGGACGATCGTTCTCGCACCCGCGGAAAGCCGTCCGACCAACAAATAAATCAAGCAAGCGACCAGCGCGAGTACCGTGACCTGAAGCGCACACCAGACTATCGTCACACCCAGTTGATTCATCGCTTGTGCTCCTTAAGAATCTCTTCGAGCAAACTACGTTCTTTTTTCGTCAGCTTGCGCTGCTCTAGCAGACGCGTCAAAAGTTGTTCGCGCGAGCCGCCGAAAACGCGTTGCATGAGGTCGCCGAGCAGGCTGCTCGATACGTCTTCGAAGGATCGTTGCGGGCTGAACAGGAAGGGCCGCTCGTGCGTGGTCTGCACCAAAAACCCTTTTTCCGTCAAGATCCTGACCAGCGTGGCCACCGTGGTGTAGGCCAGATCGCGGCCCCCCGCGGCCAGCGAATCGCGGATGTCCTGCACCGTCGACGCGCCGCGCTCCCAAAAGGCGTGCATGACTTCCAGTTCTCGTTCGGTCAGCTCTTTTGCTCGGGGACGCGCCATCGGATGACTCTCTCGATCCCAAATGTTCTGTTATTTGGTTTATTAGATTTGGTTTCATAGTAGCAAGATCGCCGACCTTGTCAAGCAAAGTGATCGAGGATCGTCAAATCCAGCCGCGGTTGAGTGAATGACCCGGTTTTCCTATACTTCCGGATTCAACAGCGGCCCTCGACCGGCTGCTGGCCCAACCAGGTCAGAAATACATAACTCATGGCTTCCTATAACCTTACGCATCTGAAGCAGCTCGAGGCGGAAAGCATCTTCGTCATCAGGGAGGTGGCCGCGGAGTTTCACAAGCCGGTGATGCTCTATTCGATCGGCAAGGATTCGTCGGTGATGGTGCGGCTCGCCCAGAAGGCGTTCTATCCGGACAAGCCGCCGTTTCCCCTGATGCACGTCGATACCACGTGGAAGTTTCGCGAGATGATCGACTTCCGCGAGAACTATGCTCGCAAGGAGCTTGGGCTGGATGTTCTGGTCCATATCAACGAGGAAGGAAAGAAGCACAACATCCATCCGCTGGACGACAGCGAAAAGCACACCGAATTGATGAAGACCGACGGGCTGAAGCAGGCCCTGGAAAAGTGGGGCTTCGATGCGGCCTTTGGCGGCGCTCGCCGCGACGAAGAAAAGTCACGCGCCAAGGAACGGGTCTTTTCGTTTCGCGATAAGTACCATCGTTGGGACCCCAAGAACCAACGCCCCGAGCTGTGGAATATTTATAACGCCCGCGTGAACAAAGGCGAGAGCATTCGAGTTTTCCCGCTGTCGAATTGGACCGAGCTGGACGTGTGGCAATACATCCATTTGGAAAACATCCCGATCGTGCCGCTGTATCTGGCGAAGGAGCGCCCCGTGGTGTTTCGCGAGGGCGTGATGATTCTGGTCGATGACGACCGGCTGGAATTGAAGCCGGGCGAAACTCCGGAAATGCGGCAAGTGCGGTTTCGCACGTTGGGTTGCTATCCGCTCTCGGGTGCCGTCGATTCGACCTCCACAACGTTGCCGGAGATCATTCAAGAAATGTTGTTGTGCCGAACTTCGGAACGGCAAGGTCGTGTCATCGACCAAGACGAAGGAGGCGCGGGAATGGAAGAAAAGAAAAAACGAGGATATTTTTAGTGAGGCAGTGCCTCCGGACAACTGGAACTGCCGCTCGGACTTGCCGACCCGCTGCCGCCGGCGGCCAGAACGGCGCTAAACAAGAATAACTCCCAAATCGTTCACCAGCTTGACAATAATACATGTCCGCAGACGACCTGATCAGAACCGACATCGACGCCTACTTGGATCAGCACGAACACAAGGAGCTGTTGCGATTCTTGACGTGCGGAAGTGTCGATGACGGCAAAAGCACGTTGATCGGCCGTCTGTTCTTCGATGCCAAACTGATCTACGAAGACACCCTGAAGACGCTAGAGAAAGACTCGGTGACCCACGGCACGACGGGCGGCGAGTTTGATCCGGCCCTGTTCACCGATGGCCTCAAGGACGAGCGGGAACAAGGCATCACGATTGATGTTGCCTACCGTTACTTCTCGACGGAAAAACGTAAATTCATCATCGCCGACTGCCCCGGTCACGAGCAGTACACCCGCAACATGGCGACCGGTGCTTCCACCTGTGACTTGGCGGTGATCTTGATCGACGCCCGGCATGGCGTCGTGCCGCAAACGAAGAGGCACAGCTTTATCGTTTCGCTGCTGGGGATCAAGCACGTTTTGGTCGCGGTGAACAAGATGGACTTGGTGGATTACAACCAAGACGTGTACGAGAAGATTCGCGGCGATTACAAAGACTTTTCCGCGCGGCTGGACATTCCCGACCTGCACTTCATTCCCATCAGCGCGCTGTTGGGCGACAACATCGTCGATGCCAGCCAGAACATGCCCTGGTATCAAGGTTCGACCTTGATGAACTTTTTGGACACGGTGTACATCGGTTCGGACCGCAACTTGGAAGACTTTCGCTTTCCAGTGCAATCGGTCAGCCGGCCGCATTTGGACTTTCGCGGATACTGCGGCACGATTTCGTCGGGCATTGTCCGCCGCGGCGACGAAGTGCTGGCCTTGCCGTCCCGCAAGACAAGCCGCATCAAGTCGATCGTCACGTTCGACGGCGAGTTGGAGGAAGCCTTCGGTCCGCAAAGCGTCACGCTGACACTGGAAGACGAAATCGACATCAGCCGTGGCAACATGATCGTGAGGCCCGGCAACGTACCGAAGCTGGAACAAAAGTTCGATGCCATGGTCGTCTGGATGCACGACGAGCAGATGATCCCCGGCCACACCTATGTCTTCAAGCAGACGACGAAGACCGTGACGGGAACCATCAGCACGCTGCGTTACCAGGTGGATGTCAACACGCTGCACCGCGTCAACGCGCCGACCCTGCAGCTTAACGAAATTGGACGCTGCGCCGTGCACCTGAACGAGCCGATTTGCTACGACGGATACCGGCGGAACAAGTCGACCGGTTCGTTTATCGTCGTCGACCGCATCTCGAACGTGACGGTCGCGGCGGGCATGATCTTGGACCGGACCACCGCCGAAACCCGCCATGACCATTGGGACGACGAGCCGGCCGCCCGATCGCTGCAAACCGAAACGAGCCAAGTCACCGACGACGAGCGGCAAGCGCGGTTCGGTCAACAGCCGGCGACGATTCTGCTGACGGGACTAACGGGAGCGGGCAAGACGACCATCGCCTACGCCTTGGAACGGCGGCTGTTTGAAATCGGCCGGGCCGCCACGGTTCTAGACGGACAAAACATGCGTCAAGGCATCAGCCGGGATTTAGGCTTTACGGCGGAAGACCGCAGCGAAAATCTGCGCCGCAGTTCGGAAGTCGCCAAACTGATCAACGATGCGGGCCTGATTTGCATCGGGGCCTTTGTAGCGCCCAGCGAGGAGATTCGCCAGAAGGCGGCTCAGGTGGTTGGCCGGGACCGCTTCATCGTGGTGCATCTGGCCTGCCCCGTGGAAGTTTGTCGCCAGCGAGATTCCGATAACCACTACCCGCTCGCCGATTCGGGCGAGATCGCCAACTTTCCTGGCGTCACGGGAACGTATGAAGAGCCGGCGTCGCCCAATCTCGTTTTGGCGACCGATCAAATCGACGTAGGCCAGTGCGTTGATAAAATCATGGAACTCTTGTCGGCGCAGGGCATCGTCACGTAACACTCGCGAATCATCGATGTTGGATTCCGATGGTTCGGATTGGGTTGCGGTTTTAGGTATCCGCGGCGACGAGGATTGCGCCCACCTCGAAACAGTTTTCGTCGTGCTGGACACAACGGACCACTTCGTAGGCCCGCTTGCCGGCGGAGAGCCATAGATGTACCCGCTCGCCTGGAAAGAGTTGATCGGCGTGCAGGAAGGCGACGCCGGCGCGTGAAAGGTCGCAGGTTAGAACGCGGGTGTGCGTGTGTTCGCGTGGAATTGCGGACAGCGTCTGGCCGTATTCCAGCACGGCGCTGCTCGTGAAATGGTGCCGGACGTACCGGCGGCGATCCCCTTCGATGGATGGCTTGACGCCACGCCGATTCAGGCGTTCTTCCCATTCACTGGGCACGGCGACGTCGCATTCGCACGATTCCAGCAGCCGGTCTAGCTGTTTTGAATAATCGTCTTCCAACATTCCCACATTCCTTCATTTAGTCGGCACTCCTTTTGCCGTTCCAGAATTTCAATTGTTTCGCTTTTGGAAAGTGCCGGCCGATAGGGCCGGTGGCTTGTCAGCGCCTCGTAGATGTCGACGATCGCGCAAAGCTGCGCCCACGGATGAATTTTGTCTTTCGAAATCCCCACCGGATATCCGGTGCCGTCGATTCGCTCGTGGTGCTGGTACACCATCATCAGTTGGGCAAAGTCTAAATCGTTGTGGCTTGAGAGCAGCCGCAGCCCGGTCGTCGGATGCTGCTGGATGACCTGCCATTCTTCCTTGTTCAGCCGGCCCGGCTTTTTGAGAATCTTTTCGTCAATGTCGAGCTTGCCGATATCGTGCAGCAGCGCGCCGGTCGCAATCCGCCGCAGTTCGTCGCGGTCGGTAATGCCCCAGGCTTTGGCCAGCATGACGCAGTAATACGAAACGTTCGCGGAGTGCGTAAACGTGTGATAGTCGTGATGCAGGACCTGCAGCAGTTCGGCGGCCACTTCTTCTTCGCGGCAGATCAGTTCCACCGTTTGCGCCGCCAAGCTGGATGCCACCGCCACTGTTTTGGCGGTATCCTTGCGAGCGAACACGTGGGCCAGCAGGTCGCGGACGACTTCATTGAGACAGCCGAACCGCTGTTGGACGGGCAGGCTCTCATCATTCACGATGGTGGCAAAGTTGTTTCGCAGATATTGCTGGTAGCGGTCGTGGTCGTGCAACGCCACGTACAGATTCTTCACGCCGCGATCGATCAGCCGCTGGACATCGTCCTTTTCAAACGGATAGTCGGCGTCGCGATACAGCAGGACTGGGGAATCCCGATCCTCGCGTATATAGAAAGGGAAGTTCGTCACCGACGACACCGAGATGGTGGCGACGGAAACGGGAATGTAATGAGTGCAGTCTTCGCTGGTCGTTGTGGTCATTGTTCTCTTGTGCCCCGTAACTTCCAGCCGCGCACACATCGGCGCGAGCCGTGTTACCAATCAAACATAGGACACCCCCAGAACGGTTCAATTGGCAGGGTCACGAGAGGGCATGCGCCGCCCGATTGGGAACAGGCTGAACCGGTTGTGACGGTAATTTCTCGGTCGACCGCGGCCAGATCGGCGCTTGGAAACGGTGGGGAAGTCACGAAAAATCAGTCAAGGGGAAACGCGCAGCAGCAGCTTTTCAACTCGATAGATCACACTCCGCGTCTCTTCCCAATATTTCACAACGAATGGATCCTCCGCCGCCGCGTGGTGGACGTGTTCGTAGTCGTCCATGATCTTGACGCCGCGCCGGTCGTCCTTGGATTTGGACCGCTCGACGTCTTGAGCGACCCTTTCCAGCATGCTGGGTAATTCGTGCAGCGATTCGAGTACATGTTGCCCGCCGACTAACTCCCGCAACGTGCGGCGCTGATGGTCCCACATCCCGTCGG
>JAJDEH010000456.1 GCA_029259935.1 Planctomycetota bacterium | reverse complement strand
GGTTAGCCGCCAACCCCACGCATGTTTGGACGATCGACTCGCTTCGTCGTGCAGAACGCAAGGATCAAGAGCGGCGGCGGTGTGGCAAGCATTAACCGATCCGGCCCTTCCAGGCAAGATGCACTTCACCGTACGCTCACGTTGCACGCGAACTCAAAGAATCTGGTGAAGGCGATCCAATCCCCGATGACATCTTAGAAGGATTCGTATCATTTAAGGCCGTCATTCGCGAAAGCTACGCGGATTTCAAGACGATCGAATCTGAAATGGATAGCATCGAAGACCCCAGCAATATGGGAGACGTTGGCGATGACCCTCTCGAAACCACTGCACGCGTGAGTGCGAAAGTGGCTGAGATGGTTGAAGGGCGTCCCGCCAAGGCTTGTGTCATGTTGGCCATGACGCTGTCCGAGGGCGGTATTGAGTGTGATCCGGCCGACAGGTATCACTTCGAGCATCACGTCCCTGTTCTCGCCGATCTTAGCGACGATGAACGGTATCTACACGACAGCCTGATGGCGGAGTTGATTCGGGTGATCGAGGCGTGGGAGTTTCAGGAATAGCGAATTGCTGAACTCGCGGCGACCACTGGCCACTCAGTCTTTTCTTTGTCTTTTCATCGGAAACGTGCTATTTCATCATCGCTCTAGCAGTTCTTTCACTCCAGACTCATCCGCTCGAAACAGTGAGCCGGCTTAGTGGATTCGGTTTGCTTGCGACGCGGCAAACCGTTCTTGCCACCCACCCGCTAGAATGGCTACCTTAAAGGGGGATCTGTGAAGAGAGCCAGGTGGCGGTGTGCCATCCATGTACCCCAATAGATCGAGAAAATGATAGCTGACAACAACGACAAAGACCCTGAAATTCAAAGGAGGGTTGATGGCTCGATCATCAAAAACCCAAAGCCAAAGACGCCGCAAAGCATTACTCGGCAGCGGGAGCGGAAGCGTCGCCGCAACATGATTGCCTCGATGTTGCGACGCGGACAATGGAACCAGCGGGTGATTGCTGAAAAACTTGGAATGTCGACCAAGACGGTATCGCTTTACATCCAGCGACTGGAAAAGGAATGGCTTGAAACAACGAACCGAGACATGGGTATATTGCGGTCCCAACAGTTGGCCGAATTGACACTGGTGAAGGAAGAGGCTTGGCATGCTTGGGAGCGGTCGAAGAAAAAGGGCGTTAAGTCCAAAGTGAAGAAGAAAACGTGCGACTCGGGCGATGAGAAGCAAGTCGAGAAGGAAACCGAGGAGCGGGTTGGCAACTCTCAGTTCTTGGAGACGATACGGAAGTCGCTTGAGCAATCGGCGAAGCTGCTGGGCCTGAACGTCGAGAAGCACGCTCTGACTGATAAAACGGGCGAGCATGATCTTGGCTCTCAGGTGATGTCCGAAATTATGCGGCTGGCAGAAAGTGGCGGGAATGGCAGCGTGATCGACGGTGATTTTGTCGATGCGGAAGTTAGGAAATTGCTCGAATCAGGAGAGAGTGAATGAACCTTCGCGATCGCAACACTCTTTCGACTTCAACACCCGCCTATCGCCGAGAAAGATGAAGCAAAGGAAAATCAAGGCGGGCTACGAGACGGCCAACTATTTCCACGAGAAGGTCGGCACAAGTGGCTCGACACTCGGACGTGAAACGACCGAAGGAGTCATCTGGTTCCCAAACTGCGATGTGCTTATTACCAGTGGCAACAGTCCGCGACTACATGGTAACTCGTGTTATCGTCGACTTGCACTTCGAGCAACGAGGCTTCCTGGCTCGGCTTATCCACGCGTGGCCGCACTGCTGGCAGGTCACGCGTTGCTTGGCTTCATCCTCCACGTGGATGGTTCGGCCATCCCATTGCGCCAGGCCGGAATTTGTGAGTTGCACTACGGCCTGGCTCTCGCTGAGTGAATGACGCTTGGCGTACTTCTGCACTCCCACAAACGTCGCCTTGGGAAAGCGAACCGATTTGTTCACGGCGTTTTTCAGGATTGTCGGGCGTCCCGCCCCTTCTCTCCGTCCGCCGCGTTGTAGTTTCCGCTTGGCCATCCCAGAATTGTAAGATTTTTCCATCATTATTCCAATCCAGAGCTTGCTGTGTCGAATAGTAATGTAATAATCTATTTGCAATCAATGGTTGCGTACCATCAATTCCAAGGAGACTGCTCTATGTTCCGTCGTATCTTTTCCGCCGCCGCTCGCCTCGCCGACTCACTCAACGCATTCGCCTCGACCGTCGAAGATGCCAACCAAGTAGCCCGCTCTGGCATGGGACTGGACAACCACGACCTCGACGAGTTCATCGAAGGCGAGGTAATCACAACAAATGCGCTACCGGCAGCAAACGGACGCACACGCCGAGCTAAGGCCAAATCGCGTGGCTAACACCACCACGGCACACCGAGAGGTCGGTTCACGTGCCGGCCTCCACTGTTGTCGGCTCAATTCGAGTGACAAATAGGGTCCTCCCTCCGCTCAGCAGAAAACACCGACAATCACGAGCCTTTCATTGAGGAAAAGCACTGCCATTTGGGGTGTACTCTATTTGGCACACCGATTCGGGATCAAAGCTATGTTCGGCTGCTATCTACGTATTAGTTCCGTTGGCCAAAACATCGCCAGCCAGCAACGAGAAATCAAACGCTGGCTCACCGGTAACGGGATCGACTCCGATCAAGTCGAGTGGTTCATCGACACGGGCACCGGTGACAACCTCCGCCGCCCCGAATTCGATCGTTTGCAAGCGGCGATCTTCCGTGGCGAAATCAAAACCGTCGTGGTTTGGAAGCTCGACCGCCTTTCGCGCAACATACGTGATGGCATCAACGTCTTAGCCGACTGGTGCGATCACGGATTGCGAGTTGTTTCCATCACTCAGCAGATCGACTTCAACGGTGCAACCGGCAAAATGCTGGCCGCCGTCTTGCTGGGAGTTGCTGAGATGGAACAAGAGACGCGCCGCGAGCGCCAAGCCGCCGGGATTGCCGCCGCGAAAGAGCGAGAAACCTACAAGGGCCGCCAGCCAGGCACCACGAAAGCTAAACCAGCTCGGGCAAGGGAACTACGGGAGAAAGGGCTATCCATCGAAGAAATCGCCGCAGCTCTGGATCTGTCACGCCGCAGCGTCTTTCGATACCTCAATGAGAAGCAATAGTGGGCATCGATCACGATTCAGACAGGCCGCCTTGCAAACCCATTCGCTGTGTGTCGAAAACGTCAATTCCGAATTTCGACGGCTTCTCGTTATCTTTATTTCCGAGATGGTAATTCGGGACGTACCGGCCCCAAGCCCTTGTAGATCTACGGAAACGACAACCATGACCCGGCAACGAAAGGTCTTTTTGACTGCGCCGACTATGTCGTTTCGACGCAGAGGTGGATGCCACTCCCTATAGCTTGTACTCAGTCGCCGGCTTTGTGCGTCTCGCAGGAACGGAGGCCCGTCGTTGGCCTGTGAGTTTCTGCGAGGCGGAATCACAAAGCCGCGCGATAATCGTTTGGAAACGGTAGCCAGCGTGGCGTTACGGATTCCCCCTCCAGCCGTTGAACGGCTTACTGCAGACTTCCGAACGCCCCGCTCGCTTCGTCCAAAGACGGATCACTCAGATGTGGCTCAGCAAGCTCTTTGAGATGACCGGCAAAAGTTATCGCTTCCGAGAGTCGATGAAGAAAAAGCAAGCCGAACCTCAGGCTTCTACCAAACCAACCCCAACTAAGGCCAAGCCTCAGAAATAGGCACTGAAAACTGAACCAGGTGGGCACATTTTCAACGCCGACCCGAGGCCATTTTCAATGCTGATTTCCAACCTTTAACCCAGCAACAACTTCACGGTGAATAATCGGTTCAAATATGGCTTAGCTGCCGTTCGTCGTAACCGTCGTTCTTGATGCGGGCTGAAGAACATTTCTGTCTTGTGTTCCGATTCTTCATCGCTGTCCCGCGAATCAGAGCTGCGGTGGCGGTTGACACAGTCAGCTACACGATCGACGACCCCAAGCTGGGCTTGCCGCGCGTACTACTGGGAATCGCAGATCGGCTTCAAGCTGGAAATCGCCAGCTTTGCTGAACTCGACGGAGACGACCTATTTTTCCCAGCCAGCCTGTTTTATGCAGCGCCACTACGCGGTACCGCTGGTGAGCTAATCGGCTGCGTGGTACGAGTGTCAGTAAAAAGTTGACTACGGAATTGTCAAGTCGTATCCTTGTGGCTACGAGTAGTCTTGTGCATGAGGAGATGACGAATGAAGTTGGTGGCTGGGGCAATCGCGGAGGTAACCTACGAACTTCTCCAGGAGGTCGTGAAAAAGGTCCAGGATCAGTCCAAGGACCACGAGTCGCTTGCCGACCGTCTTTCCGACAACTGTACCGAATGGTCCATCGAATTGACCGACTTTCTGCGTGAAGTCGAACGGATTTGGCGCGATAAAGGTGCCGAAGAGGCGATGCTGGAAGTTAATCATCGATCAAAACGTCTCCAGCTTCAGTATCAAAAGGTGGACCCCAAGATTGGGACCACAAGAAGACTTGCAGGGCATAGCCGGTTCGAGAGATTCGCGAAAGCCTGTGCTGAATTCTACGAGTGCTGCATCAATCTGACCGACGAATTGCTTGAAGAGATCGGCCAGTCGTCTGAGCGCACGAACCAGGTCATCGGCATCTCTCTTACCATTGATCGTTATCAATCAAGGGTTAAGGAAGCTTTGAACGCAGTAACCAACGAGCATTCGAGCTACTAACCTTCGGTTGAGCACCACCGTTCCGGACGAAAACTAGAATACCTCGTCGCCGGGCTGGGCAGCATATGGTGTGGAGCGTATCGTTCCCGGTTCCCGATTTAACGCGTGGAACAAATACCCGGGCATGACAACCTTAAACGGACCGGGGCCAGCCAATCCAAAACGCGCCAGCACCTTCTCGTTATCCGGCAATACATAGGCGTCTTTCAGGCGAGCTAGTTCAACGTCGGGCATGCGACTCTCGTCCAGATCTAAGAGCATAATACCGGCCGCGCGAAAGCATTCCACGATTAATCCACAACAGCTGAACCGAAGGTAGCGTTTCCGGCCCGTATTATTGTTCCGCACGACCTCGGAATACGGTCGGACAATGTACTGGTTTAACGAGCTACTCACTTTCAGGCGTTCGAATTCGTCCTTGCTTTCGGCGAGCCAGTCCTTAATGCTCATCGCCTCTTCCTTGGTAAGTGCTGCGTTCCCAACAACGTGGGAACGTATGCTTCCATCCACTTGAAAAGGCGGCCGCATATGGAGTACCTCGGCTTCGTCATCCTTTTTCAAGTCCGTCTCCCGTTTATGAAGCCCGACATGTTTTAGGTAGTTTTCTGTCCCATCGTCGTCTTCGCCGATGATGAAGTATAAGCCGGCTCTTAAAGGTGAACCCGTTAATCGCTGTGAAGGCATCGTTGTATAACCTCTATCGATCTAGTTTTGAAGATCCAGAATCGTTTCGTCAACAAACGATATCGCTTCGTTGTTCACGGTTGCCGCCTCCGCCCACGTCATCTTTAGCTGTGACAGCTCTCGGATAAGTTGCTTCTGGAACAAGGGGCGATTTAACATCTTAACAAGTGTTATTAGGCTTTTGACTTTGCTGCTAGTCATCGAAGCAAGGGCCAAGATCACGCTTTTCGCGACAGTCGAGTTGTCGTCTACGCGGAATACGGCAATATCCAGAAATGCCTTCCCGATCCCGTGCAATACATCCGCTAGTGGTCGATTCGTATCCAGCCTTTCGGGAGGATCGGAGGCCAGCACTTCTCGGATCGTTTTGGTCACCACCAGCGTCGAATCAACGGCGATGCTTGGATCCAATAGCACCTGCAAATTGCCTAACTGATTGACACGTATCGTTGAGCCGTAGGTTCTTATCGCTGAGTGTACAAATGGAGTCATATCCGCGTCGGCTCTATCCGAAATTCCCACCGCGATCCCCAACAAGATAGGTGCTAGGTACTCGTCCTGTTCTGGCGAGAACTGGTTGTCCTCGGCAAGCAGCAGAAGGTGCCCGATCCGGTCATCGCCAATACCGCGTCTTTCTAGCTCCTTAATCAAAATGCTACTCGCTTCTTTGGGGTCGTCCTCCTGCAATAGTTGGATCTTTTCTCTCCACGCGTGGAAATCCGCGATCCCTTCGTCAACCTGCTGCTCCATGTCTACGGATGCACTCTGAGATTGCCGCACGGCATTACCTACACTTGCGGTTATTTTGTCGTCGATGGAAGGCTTTTCGAGGATCTCTAGAGGCTGTGTACTTTTCGCTCGCCGCATGGTTTCCGCATCGTTGTGCGCCGTCAGAAACACAATGGGTGTGTTGTACGCCCGCTTCAGAACTCGAGCGACGTAGATGCCACCGTATTTCTCGTTTTGAAGATAGATATCCAACAGTACAAGATCCGGCCGGCTTTTCACGGCACCAACCAATGCCTGTGGTACGTTCGCTGCATACTCAGGCACTTGATAGCCAAGCGCCACCAATCTATCGCGGTTGTTCAGAGCGATTTCAGCTTCATCTTCGACGATGAACACGGTCTTCTTCATGCCACATTTACCCTCAACTGCCATTCGATGGCGAGAAACGAATGGTAACAGTCGTTCCACCGTTACCCGAAAAACCTAAGCTGCCATTTTCCAAGCCGTTCTCTGCCCACGAACGAAGCAGCCTGAGTCCCAGAGAGCTATTTGAATCGACGGCATCAGTGTTGAATCCCACGCCGTCATCTCGAACTTGCAGAGTCACCTCACGATCTCTGTCCTTTATCAGCGAAACACAAATCTCTCCAGATCGGCCATGGGGAAACGCATGCTTCGTCGCATTGGTCACCAATTCATTGACAATTAGGCCACAAGTAATCGTTGTCCGAGCACTAAGACTCATCGGCGTAATTTCTACACGCTTGCTAATATTTGGCGAGTCGGCGAGGAGAGAATCAAACAGATAGTCACAGAGGCGCGGAAAGTACTCGCTCGCGTTAATCGGCAACGTCGTTCCTCGGTCGTGAAGCATGTTGTGCACCAACGACATCACCTCGATCGTTCGAATGCAGTCGTCGAGCGCGCTTTGCCCGTCGCCTTCCTCAAGACCCCGCCGTTTCAACTGCAGGAGATTTGAAATTCGTGCAAGATTGTTCTGCAGCCGATGCTGGACGTCCACCAGAGCATCACGTAGCGCGAATCGTACTTGGGTGACGTCCCAACAAATCCCTTGGACTCCGATGACCTGACCGTTGGGATCATAGATGGGTGTCTTTTTTACGTGCAACTCGTAATGCCGGCGAGTTTTTGGACTGACGAACACCTCGTCAGGAGCATCGAAATCACCGTCCAGCATGGCCCGCCGATCTCCTTCCAAGTACTCTTCGACTTTTTTGGGGGGGAAGAAATCGGTATCCGTTTTACCGATAATATCTTCTCGAGCCGTTTCCATCAGCTCACAAAATCGATCGTTGACAAATTTAAACTTGCCTCCCGCGTTCTTCCTGAAGATGGAAGCTCCGACCAGATTGTCGATCAGCGAATGATATAGGGCTTCGGATTTTGATAGTGCGGCTTGTCGGCGTTTTTGATTTGCCTTTTCGATCTCGCGTGACACCAGAGATCCCGTAAGTGTCAAATACTCAAGTGTGTCAGGTGTAATTTCACGGCCGGTAATCCTGTTGTCCGCGGCAATTTGACCATATAGTTCTCCACCAACAACGAGCGGCACGGCCGCCCACGGCAGGTCGTCCGGTTTGTCGAAGTGACCGGCGAAATTGTCCGGACCGAACATCGTTGGGTCCGTGGGATCGTACTTTCTTGCGCCTGGATTCGAGAGAAAAGTCTGTTCGGCATGAACGGTGTAGTCACTCTTCACCAACGGCAGTGACTCGTACTCACCCGACATTCCAAAAGTTGCGACCAACCGGAAACCTTCTTGGTCGCCGTCGAATCGAAAGACTCGCGCCCGATCGAGACCAGCGGCTTCAATTCCGATTCCAATCAAACGAAGGTTCTTCTCTTCGGTAAGCTCGCCGGGTGGGTAGTCGTCGTCGTCTTGCTCAATCCTTTGCGGCAAAAGAATTGTGCTTCCGGCCGGCGATTTGCTCCGTAGGGTTCCGGGAACGCCTGCTTGAGTAAATCGCGCGATATGAGCGGCGGCTAGGTGTGTAAATGGCGTTAATTGGTCAATTAATTCGTTTGCCTGAGGAGTGTCACATCCACTCCACACGACAAGGACGCCAACTACGGTTTCTCCGTATATTAGCGGGACGAGGACGACAAGGCCGGTAATCCCAAAGTGGTCGAGACCACGTTTGTCAAAACGGGAGTCGTTGTAGGGTTCATTAGAGAAAAGCGGTTCCCTATTTTTATGCACCCAAGTCGCGGCAGACTGATCCGTGAAGCGAAAGCAAAACGAGCGGTGATCAAGCTGTATCTTCCGAACGCGATCTACAAATGCCAAACATCTCAATAACTTTGCTTGATTGTCTGAAATGTAGATCAACCCCGCCTCCAGTTTGTGTTGATCAAGCGCCGCCTGGAGGATTCGTTCCAGCACTTCTTCAGACGGATCAAATCCTTGACTATCCGGAAGGAGAATCCCCTGGATGTGAAAGCGGTCGCCCACTGCCTGGATAGCAATTGACGCATTCCATGCCAGCATCCTAAGCGTATCAATATCCTTCTGATCAAACTCGTCCTTATTGAAGGATTCCGCGGAAAGCACGCCTAGGGGCCGGTCGCCATTCTTCAAGCATATTGTAAGCTGACTGCGAGTCTTAGAATGCGCCATGTGATAGCTTGAATCAGCGAGAACGTTGCGAATCAAGCGGCCTTGTGCGTCCCCATCGTTCCACACCGAACGCATGACGCTTGGATCTGGCAACTCCGCCCACTTCTCCAGACGATTCTCTGGTTCTGGATCACCCTCGTAGCCGGCTACTATGAGCTTACCTCTCGCTTTGCTCCACAACGCAAGATCCACTCTGTCCGCGAATAAGAGCGCTTTGGACTTGCGAAGCACTGTATCAGTAATGCCACTTAGCGTGTCGGCGCTTAACATTTGCTCCATGAACTCGCGAAACAGCCAGAAGTCTCGTAAGTTTTGCACGAGCAGAACGACTCGGTGAGCCATGACCGAAGCAATCGCTTCGTCTACTTCGTCGAACTGATTCTGCGCCCTCGGTACTCCGTCGGTTCCTTTTCTATTTTCAAACTTAAGCAGACCCAGCGTTCGTCCTTTTCTGTCGTACATGGGCGCGGCGAGCAATGAATGGCATTCACCCGAAGGTAGAAATGTGGGAGACGCTCCGGAATGGAATTGGCTACTGCTGATTTGAGCCCCAGATAATCGAACCAGCTTGCCCTGCTTGGCGATATGCCCAGTGAGACCGCTTCCTGGCAAACTGACGAGTTGAATTTCTTCCCTCGAAGGCGGTTCGTGGTTCCGGTCGACTTTATAGGCTACAAGACTAATCCGATCGGACTTGCCCTCGGGAGCCAAGAATATCCCGCAACACTCGACGTTCATCAGTTGGTGGATTCTCCGACACACCGCCGTCATTGCTTCGCCTTCATCTTTCGCGTGGAAGATGTCACGAATCAGGTCGTCACTGACGGTAAGTAGCTTAAAGAGCTTGTCCGGAGGAATATTCCGCGCTGTGTGTTTAAGCTCGCGCGGAATTTTGTCAAACGGAATCGGCCCCCACATGCCCATGCAGGTCCCCCCCACGAAAAGGGTAAAACATCCAAAAAGTCTAACATTTGCGGGGAGAGTGTCAATCCTGTCTGCATTGTGCCCGCACTTACAAGGACGAACTTGGCGACAAGCACAAGTATATTCTGCTGGAGAGTACTGAAATCAGCAGGAAAATCCCGCGATATCTACCGAAAGCGGGAAACTGAATTCCGCTCGCCGATTAAGCAAGGTTATTCTTGTTCGCCAAAATCGCCAAATCTTACAAGTCGGGGTGTCACGGCGGGCAGCTACGACCGCTTCCCCTTTTTCTTCTTTCTTTCTGGGGGATGGTCCTTACGCACACGAACGGACGAAAAACAGATCTGCGCTTGGCCTTTTTTGTCGGTCACCAATTCGCCGTTGCAAAAGAGGCCAGCATAGAGAATGACGTCGTGCCCCACCGGAGCACCAGCGCCGGTGTCTCACAACGTACCCCAGTTCTCCTGGTGCGGATGCTTGTCTTCTGTTGTCACGATCTTGCCATACTCGTCCCGGAACACGGCACCCGAAATCGTCTTAACATCATCGGTGCAACCGACGTCAAGGCTGTCCCGATGCCAGAAGAAATCACGCGGCTTAAATCCCGGCTTTCCCGGCTTCACTATCGGCGTGTATTTGCAGGTTCCTCGCTGAGTGATGTAGTCAGGAAAGTGGACGTTTAGCGTTCCGATGCACGCAATCTTTTTCTTAGCCATGCCATTCCTCTTGATTGGTAAAGTAGGGGTAACACGATAACAACTGACACGGGGGCCTTTGAATGTGCGCCCATCAACGATTAAGCGAATGTCCCTCGAGTTTTTCAATGTACTCATCGATACTGTGATCACTGATCGCGTCGGCTGGAAGCGACGCAGCTCCGAAGAACAAGATTTGCGCAACCTGCCGTAGTGCCTTCCGCCATGCGGATTCAGATGACGTGATCGTTCCATCAGATCGCATGAAGTGAGTCTTGCCGATATGCCTGTACCGATTAAAGAAACCACGTGTGGGGACGTGCGGAACAATGTCGTTCTCGTTGACGAACCTAAAGATGGACACATCGAAACTGTCCACGAAATCGTCGTCCCCAATGCGAGGCGCTCCAAACGTATGAATCGCTGCCGGTTGTAGCGAACTTGGCATATCGCGAGCGGCGAGCGTAGCCAGCGCGCCTCCGAGACTGTGGCCGGTAAACCAAAGATCCTGCTGATTAGTGCGAAGCGTTCGCAATTCATCGCGCACGAGATCCCGGACGGACAGCCAAGCGTTCCAAAAACCACTGTGTACGCGTCCGCCATGGACCCTGCCATCATGATGCCTGGTCGAAAGATTAGTAATCCAATCATCGATACCGTGTGGAAGGTCCTCGCTCCCACGAAATGCAACGACAATGTTGTCGTCGTCCACGGCTATGTATCCTTCCGTGTCTGTCTCCTCATCCACGAAAGGCTGAACGTGGTCGAACGGAAGGTCCGCGAAATCGTCGTCATCGAAGGGATCGTCTAGATACGCTGCGCGTGACGCGTAGGCCAACGCCAATGCACTTCGCAAAAAATGTTGATTTGTTGTTAGTGGCATTTGCCTCTTTCACTGATAAGACGTGTGGGGGAGGCGCAACATCGATCATCGGCCAACGCCCGTCCCTGTCCTACTAATTGCAATTCCTGCCCAAATTGACGCGCGAATTCTGGCAAGATTCCGGATTCCATTGTCAAATTCCACAGTGGCCCCCTGTCGTGGTAGACTTTTGGTTGCTTCTACCGCTCCGCCCAACCAACCACCCAACGGAAAATCCCAACATGAAGCCGCCGCTACTCTCGACGTTCGTTTTCGCTTTGCTGAACGCTGCTTACTGTGCGAACGCAATGGCCGCGGACTGGCCCACGTGGCGGGGCGATGCCAACCGAAGCGCGGCCACGTCAGGGCAACTCCCCGCCGACTTACATCTTCAGTGGTCGCTCAAGCGTCTGCCATTGAAACCGGCTTGGCCAGAAGATTCGCGTCTTCAGTTTGATACAAGCTTCGAACCAATCGTCATGGGCAAGACCATGTTCGTGAGTTCGTCAACGAATGACTCCGTCTCAGCGTACAGCCTCGAATCGGGCAAACGGCTATGGCGATTCTTCGCCGACGGGCCTGTTCGCTTTGCTCCCGTGGCCGCCGGGAATTTCGTCTATACCGGATCGGATGACGGCAAGCTTTATTGCCTGGATGCTAAGAGCGGGGAACTTGTGTGGCAGGTGAATGCCGCACCCTCGAATCGCCTGGCGATCGGAAGCGAGAGGCTCGTATCCGTATGGCCGGTGCGTGGCGGTCCGGTACTTGTCGGCACTCGTCTCTACTTCACGTCGGGCGTCTGGCCATTTGAAGGTACAACGATCCATAGCCTTGACACAAATACGATCGACCTGGACGCCATAGGCAGTTCGCGGGAACCGCCTGCCACCACCTCAATTCAAAATGGACGCTTGGAAGGACAACCTGCATCATGGACCAGGCAGCCGAGTTGCGGAATGACGCCGCACTGCAACGAAAACGGCGGATTGCTTCCACAAAGGCGGTCGCTGAGGCGTCCGAAGAATTCTATGCCGGCCGAGCCAAGCTGGACGAGACATCAAAAAAGCTCAGCACTAGGTCAGTGGGCGAGGTACCGAGGGCACTCTGGGAAGTCGGCAGGATGCTAAAGCGGGTCGGACGCCTCGACATTCTTGACGGTCTCCGCGAAAGAGAATCAAAGCGTACACCGCATCATCCAGCAGAGATCCGGCGGCAGGAGGTAAGAAAGGAACTGTTTGCGATTCTTTACGATGCGGTGAACGGCGCGTCGATCTCAGATGTGGAAGCCTCGTTTGGTCACTCGATCAGGGGCAACTACGAGGACGAAGAGATCTTTGGAGAACTTAGAGCCATTCAAGCTGGTGTGACTTCATTAGCCACGAAACCGGCAGCAAAGATCTCGAAACTCGAAACGCTGCTCCTGGATATCGACAACCGCGTTAAACAGTTCTATGCGTCTGAGACGAAAAAGCGACCTAAGTTCGAACGAGACATCGACCTACTAGTGGAATATGCGAAGTTGAGAGTAGCCGAGAATCTCAACGACTACCAAGCACGCAAACTTCTGGCAAAAAATAAGTGGCACCTCAAAGATTCCGCGATCCACAAGCAAATTGGCAAAGTGCTTGAGGACTTGGAGATGGATCGCCAGTCTTTTAGTTGAATTCGGGCCTTCCACGCATCTAAGCGTGTTTCCACTCGTTTCCCCGTCGTTTTCACTGTCGCGTGGAAAACTTGCTCGAAAAATTCCACTAGTGCTGGGCGATTTTTTACCTTTTTCGCTGTCGACATTCCATTACCGGTCAACGATAGGCTAGGGCTATTAATGTATGGTCTGATCAAGGCCGGTCTAGTCAATCGCACACTGCGGTTGGCAAGCCTCTCCGACTGACAGTTGAAGGAAGGATTATGACACCTGCAATGAGCAACACTACGCCTGACTCGCCCATCCGCCAACGCCTTGGTGATGTGCGGGATCTTGAACAGATTCTGAAAAAATCTGCGAGGGCAATTTACCGCGATGCCGACTCTGGTCGGATGCCGTGGGGATTCAAACTTGGGGCGTCACGCCGCTGGGATTTGGACGAGATCGAAGAATGGATTAGGGCTGGCTGCAAGGCTGTTCACGCAAATCCAACAGAAAAAGGCATGTGAAATGATCGGAAAGCCGCTGGCTGGCTGCCCGCCCGTTTCCGTTTTGCGGCAGTGCGAATGATCGGCAACGGATAACTGTACTTGATGGTCTAGTGCCCGATGCCGTGACGCAGGACGAGGATAGCACATGGAGCGATCGGAATGACGAAAAAGATTCTGTCAGTTGATCAAATACGATTGGATGGCGACACGCAGTCACGCTCGTCAATCGACGAGGAAGTCGTTTCGGATTATGCGGAGGTGTGGACCGTTGCCGCGAAAACAAAAGACCCGTTCGACGCCATCGACGTTTACTTCGATGGGACCGATTACTGGTGTGCCGATGGATTCCATCGTCTGTTGTCGGCACTCAGGGCGAAGCGATCCAGCATCGCCGCCAACATCCATAGCGGCACATCTCGCGACGCTTTCCTATTTGCGGCCAAGTGCAACACCCTTCACGGAAAGCGTCGTACGAATGCGGATAAGCGGCATCTGGTGACTCGTTTTTTGGCAGATGCAGAGTGGGTAAAGAAATCCGCAAGGTGGATCGCAGAAGCATGCTGCGTCTCTCATCAGTTCGTTTTGACCTGTCGAGCAGATCAGGTGTCAACGGTTGACAGTATAACTGAGATGACGGGGAAAGATGGGAAAGTACGGCCAGCTAGTGCAACTCAAGGCGACGGTGCTAAAGCGATGAGAAGTCATCGTGCGAAGAAAGAACAAACGCAAGCCACTGACAGGGAAGGTCTGAGCGAAACCGTCTGCGAGATTCTCGACACTGGCAAGATCAATGCCACCACGGAACAGATCAAGGCTCTTGCCGAGTTCGAGGAGGAATCGCAAGAGGAGTTGGTCGAGTCCGTTGTCGCTGGAATCCAGACACTTGATCAGGCAATCGATACAGGAGAAGTTCCAGAGCCAACGATTGACGCGGTGATGAAGGCTAGAAATTCGGCGATCGAATCCTTCTGCCGGAAGCTCCTGGAATTCTTCGACGCCAATTGCCCGGACGATGAGTGGCTTGACCACATGGGTTGCAAGGACGGTGCCCGCACGAAAGTTGATCAGGCGTGCAAGGGATTGCGGACGGGCAAGACGACCGCCGCTTGTCCGAGGTGTCAAGGCGATGGGTGTAAGAGTTGCAAGTCGACGGGTCGCGTGACTCGCATGGCTCTTGAACAATTGGGTTAGGTGAATGGATGCAACAGGAACTATTTGCGTCGCCTAAGCGATCGGCCGAATCCCTACTGGAACACGCAATGCGTTACAGTGAAATGGGACTGTCCATTATCTCAGTAAACCACAGTAAGATCGTCGCCATTGCTTTGACGCGATACCAAAGCAGGCGGGCGACCGTTGCCGGCTGCCCCAATTTGCGACAGGGGACGCAGCAATGAGCACGGCACGGATCGCCCAACCGGTTGACTCTGACGATGCGGGCGACGTACTAGCCAAGGCCGAGGGGGAGCCATTGCTTCGCCAAGCAGTGAATGACGCGTTCTCTTTCGCATCTGATGACGATGGCGAGAGTGACATTAACAAGCCCGATATTGCGGAAATGGACGCCGCAACCGAAGCACAAGAATTCCTTGACTGTCGGAAGAAAAACGGTGTATTTACGTTCCGGTTTTGGAAGAATGCTTTTTGGCAATGGTCTGAAGCACAAGGCAAATACTACGAGCTAGGCAAGAGCGAAGTTGAGGCCAGCATCATTAGGCATCTCAATCAAGCTTTTCGCAACGTGCACACAAGAGCGACTGCCAACGTCCTCGCCCAGGTTAAGGCGATGTCGATCGTAGCGTCTCGCAAACAAGCACCGTGCTGGCTAGAGGAGGATGATCCCGGATGGAGCCTGACGGAAACCCTAGTTACTCGCAATCTTATTGTCGACTTGCGATCACTCCGTTCAGAGTCCAACCGTGTTAAGAAACAAACTCCATCACTTTTTAATATGTCCGCACTTGAGTTCGGCTTTCAGCGAGAAAGCCAAAAACCGCGGTCCTGGTTGACGTTCCTATCTCAACTATGGCCGGATGATCCAGAGACGATCGAAGCTTTACAACTCTGGTTCGGATACTGCCTAACGCCAGATACAAGCCAACAAAAAATGCTCGCCATGTTCGGTCCCAAACGTGCTGGTAAAGGGACCATCGCACGCATACAGACCTCCCTGCTAGGTAAAAGCAACGTTACAGGGGCTAACTTGGGCCAGTTCAACAACAATTTTGGTTTATGGCCCCTCTTCGGGAAGCGGTTGGCAATCATCGCCGACGCTCGTTTTTCCGGACGGCAAGACCAAGCCCCCGTTGTCGAGCGACTGCTGAGTATTACTGGAGAGGATGAACAACTTATCGACCGCAAATACAAAGACCCGTTTTCTGCAAGACTGACCACGCGAATCGCCATGATTAGCAACGAAGTGCCCCGTTTGAACGATGCAAGCGGAGCGTTGGTGAGCCGGATGATTGTACTCAACTTCCGCAGCACGTTTTATGGGCGGGAGGACACTTCATTGGAGAAAAAGCTAATGAGCGAATTGCCGTCAATCCTATGGTGGGCGATCAAGGGATGGGAGAAACTCCAGGATCGGGGGCGGCTGATTCAACCCGAGTCCAGCCTACAAAAAATCCAGGATTGGGAGGATCTGTCGAGCCCTGTGAAGGCTCTTGTTCGTGAACGTTGCGATGTCGATCCAGACCTCATGATCCCCAAGTCGGAGATGTTCGACGCATATCAAATGTGGTGTTCACTGAACGGCAAAAAGCACGTCGACGACTCCGCGACGTTCGGCAAGAATCTTCACGCGGCGACCGATAACGCCATTAGCACCACGCGACGAAGAGTGGACGGCAAGCTGGTGTGGCATTACACGGGAATCGGCCTGAAATTGAGCAGCGAGGATCACGCCGACGAAAACTGTTCCGAGTGTTCTACGAAATGTTCCTAGCAACTTGAATTTCCTAGGAACACGAAATGACCCAAATTCACGAGAAAAGCGACTGCTCTTTTGATGCTGTTCCTAGTGTTCAGGGTCTTTAATCATATAGTCTCCGAACAGGATTGTTTTAATACGTGTCATAGCCGCAGTTAAGAAATGCTAGGAACACCCGGAACACCAAACATGTTCGAAAATTCGATTCGCCGACCATCTTGGGTGGATTATGAGCCCATAGCTTCAGTCCAATTTGACCGGGTTGAACCAATCGAGTATGAGCCAACTGAACCGTCGGTTACTACCGTAGGTTCCTCCAGGGCTTTGCCCGCCGAGCCAGTGCCGTGCACGCACCACATCGACGCAACTGCTTGGGAAGATGAACCAGCAGCATATCGAGACGGCTGGATCCGGACAACTTGCCGATCGTGCGGTGGGTTTATTGGCTATCGACACTCCACAGAGAACTAATTGACTGCTAGCCCTTTATGTAGTAAGATGCCCGCATGAGGCTAGCAGGCAACTATCGAGGACGTGACAAGTGAAGAAACGACCGAAACTAAAGCCGGTGTCGGAGCAATTGCGAGCGATTATCGAAGATGGTTCGCTGTCACGTTATCGTCTTTCCAAAGACTCAGGCGTGGATGCTTCACAGTTGCTTCGCTTCATCAACGGAACTGGCAAGTTGACAACGGCATCGCTCGATCGTATTGGCAAAGTGTTAAAGCTACGTATCACCTCGGAATTGGAGTAGTAGAAAATGGCAGGAGGATACTTGAGCAGCAAACTGTTGTGAAGCGAGCGAATGTTACTAGTTTCTTGAGCGGTGATCGATCAAGCAAGCCGCAGACCTAGCCATAACTCAGAGAGTAATCTGATGGGAAGTGTTTACCACAAAACCGCCACCAAGCCGCTTTTCCCAAATGCGGAAATCATCGTTCGCAATGGCGAGCGAATTGCCAAGTGGAAAGATCGGCGAGGCAAAACCAAATCCGCCCCAGTAACGACGGGGCGGGATGGTTCAGACCGTATTGTAATAACCGCTCGAACTTACACAGCGAAGTATCGTGATGGCGAAGGAATCGTCCGTGAAGTACCCACGGGCTGCCGTGACGAAACGGCCGCGAAGTCAGTCCTCTCTGAATTGGAACGACGTGCAGAACTGGTTAAGGCGGGCGTCATTAGCTCTTCAGAGGATTCTGTGGGACGCCACCAACAAACGGCGTTGGTGGAACACATTGACGCCTACCACGATCACCAAGTCGCGAAAGACCTCAACAAAGACCGAATCAACAATACCCAGTCACGCCTGGCCCGTGTTGCAACGGATTGCAGCTTTCGTCGTCTATCTGAAGTGTCGGTGGCGGCATTTGAAAACTGGCTCAAGGAGCGGAAAGACGAGGGAATGTCGGCCGGTGCTCGCAATGGATTTCGTGAGGCGTGCGTGGCGTTTGGCAATTGGTGCGTTCGTGCAAACAGGATGACCAGCAATCCCTTCACCGACGTACCGAAGGCGGATACTAAAGCTGACTGTCGGCGAAAGCGGCGGGCACTCACCGAAGACGAACTGCATCGATTGCTGGAATCAGCACGGCGTCGTCCACTGCTTGACGCGATGACTGTGAGACGTGGCAAGAACAAAGGCAAGCCGATTGCAAATTTGCGAGAAGTGACTCGTGCACGATTGGAATTACTTGGGTGGGAACGGTCTCTCTTGTACAAGACGTACCTTTTGACGGGTCTGCGAAAAGGTGAATTGAAATCTCTGACGGTTGGTCAACTGTGCCTTGATGATGAAATGCCGTATGCCGACCTCGACGCTCGTGACGAAAAGAACCGAGAGGGAAACGCAATTGCTCTCCGTTCCGATTTGGCGGTAGATCTGAAATTATGGCTCGCCCGTAAACTCGAATTGTTGCAGGTGGAATCGCGGCAAAACGGAAGTGTGGTGCCCGACGTATTACCAGCCAACACACCCGTGTTTTATGTCCCATCTGGCTTGGTCCGAATTCTCAACCGGGACTTGAAACTGGCTGGAATCCCAAAAGTCGATGACCGGGGTTACACCGTTGATGTCCACGCTCTGCGACATTCGTTTGGAACGCACCTAAGCAAGGCGGGTGTTGCTCCCAGGACGGCACAGGCGGCAATGCGGCACTCCAGCGTCGACTTGACCATGAACGTCTACACCGACCCAAGGCTGTTAGACGTGCATGGTGCACTCGACAAACTCCCCCCACTCCCTCTGCATGGTGGACGAGAAAAAGAGGAAGTCGCCGCAAAGCTAACGGGCACAGATGATTTGCCCGTTTCAAAGTTTGCACCAGGATTTGCACTAACTACTGACAATTCGAGTAAATCGGAGTCAACTACTGGCAAGACAGGGGGTGATGAAGACAATGACGATGATGGTGGTGGAATCGTCGTAAGTCTCGAAGATGTCAAAAGAAAAAAGCCGCTGTCAACTGCTGACAACGACTCATCAAAGTCGGGGCGACTGGATTCGAACCAGCGACCTCTGCGTCCCGAACGCAGCGCTCTAGCCAGGCTGAGCCACGCCCCGCCATTTGTTTCCGCGGTGGATTTCCTCAATCTTCTTTCTGAGATGCTTCTCATCGTATCTTTTGGCGGTGTGATTCGCAACGGCCCTCCGTTGATTGTCTGGTACCGATTTAACTCTTTGCTTCCCGATCGCCGTGCCGCCGGTTGCGAATGTGGAGGATGAGGGAGATGACGCTGCCTAATGCCGCCATGCACGCCAGGCTTCCGTAGATGATTCGGTTGCTTTGTGTTTGCCCCGCAAAGCTGGCTCCGAAGCTGCCCATGCCGAATGCCATCGCGAAACTGACTCCGTAGCAAAGGCTGCGACGGTGCCGCGGACTGTATTTGGCGATCAGGCTGTTGTACACCGGCTGCTGCATGAAGTGGACCAAGGCTAAACCAGCCGCCGCCATCGCGCGCTGCCAACCTTCGGCCACGGCCATCCAAAGCAGAAACGGGACATTGCCAACCGTAATCCACATCAATTGCAACTCCAAAACCTTGGCCCGCGCATAGCGGCCCGCCAAGAATTGCCCCACGCACCCGATCCACAGGGTGCAGGAAGCCAGTAACTTGCCCGTGTTCTCGCTCGATGAATGGAACAGTTCAATCCCGGCGGCGCTCAAATACCTAGGCAGAAAGCTGACCAACGCCGAGTAGACGAATCCCATCAAGAATGAATAAATGACCAGCGTGCCGTACGAGCCCCAATCGGCCGAGTCGTCCGCCGCCTTTTGCGATGCGGTTCTTTCGTCGATCAAGGACAAGGCATTCATGCGCCGGGAAACAATTACAAACGCCAGGCCCAACAGAAAACCCGGCACGGCGAGCGCCCAATAGAAGGCACGCCATGTGAATCCCGATGAGAGCATGACCCAAGCAAGGATCGGCGCGGCTCCAATTCCCAAGGAGCCGAAGATGCCGTGAATCCCCAGCGCGCGAGGCTGCGTGTCGGGCGTTGTCGAGTGCGAGATCAAAGCCAAACCGGCCGGGTGATAGATTGCCGCCAGCGCCCCCATCCCGATCATGATGGGTAGCAACTGAGATTGCGATCGCGTCCAGCCGGCCGCGACACACATGACGCCACAACCGATGAGGTAAATCGTGAGCATCCGCGAACTTCCAAACCGATCCACCAGCCAGCCGGCCGCCAACGCACCAACTCCCCACAAAAGCCGCCAATAGTTTGACAGCCGGCCGGTGAACTTCTTGCCGGCTTCGGCATCGTTGGGAAAATACTCCTGAGCAATCTCCTGCTCCACGCTGGGCAACGAAACTTCGTAGACATGAACCATGGCGTGGGCACAAGCGACGAACAAGACGATTCGCAAGACCGCGCCGTTCATCATGACTGGCTCACTTCGCGCAGACGCGCGAGCCGCTGGTCGGCCGCGCCACTATCGATGGCCGCGCCGGCAAGGCGAGCGCACTCGGCCAGCGAATCGCCGCGCCCCGTGACCCAAAGCGCCGCCGCCGCGTTGGCGACGACGATGTCACGCGTCGGCCCCGGCTGGCCGGCCAGGATGTCGCGAATGATCGCGGCGCTGGCGGCCGGTCCGTCCACGAGCATGGTGTCTTTCTGGGCCGCGGCCAGTCCAAAATCTTCCGCCGTCCAGGTGAGTTCGCTCAGTTGGCCGCCTTCGATCAAGGTGACAAATGTCCGCCCGCTCAAGGTTACCTCGCACAGCCCGTCTTCGCCGTGAACGACCACCGCGCGCGTGGTACCCAATCGCGCGAGTCCGCCGGCAATCAGTTCCCGAATTTCGGGCCGGCCGACGCCAAGCACCTGAAAGCCGGCTCCGGCAGGATTGCAAAGCGGTCCCAGCAAATTGAAGATCGTGGGAAAGCCCAATTTGCGCCTGACCGGCGCGACATGCTTCATCGACCGATGAAATTGCTGAGCGAAGCAAAAGCAAATGCCGGCTTCCTTCAGGCACTTTTCCACGGCTTCCAGCGACGCTTCGATGTTAACGCCCAGTTCGGCCAAAACGTCGGCCGAGCCCGTCGTTCCGCTCATGGCGCGATTGCCATGCTTGGCGACCGGCACTCCCGCCGCCGCGGTGACGATCGCCGCCGCCGTACTGATGTTAAACGTGCCGCTTCCCGCTCCGCCGGTACCACAGGTGTCGACCAAATCCGCCTGATCGGCGTGGATGTGCGTCATGTGCTTTCGCATGGCCGTCGCGGCGCCGGCAACTTCCTCAATCGTTTCGCCCTTGGCCTTCAGCGCGGTCAGCAGCAGGCCCATTTGTTCCTCACCCACTTCGCCGCACATGATCAGATCAATCACACTGGACATTTCGTCCATGGAGAGATCTTCACCAGCGTTTAGTCTTCCCAAGATGTCTTGAAACATTGTCTGAACCATGTTGGCGACGTTGGAGTTGGCGACGTTGGACGGATGAAGCTTCGCATTCTAGTCGTAGGCGTAACGCGGCGATAGCTCGCAACTTGGTAAGCAGCGCCCCGAATGCAAGTGCCCCAGCAACTTGCCTACCCCGCTTCACGCCCCCGCTACCTTTCTAATTGCTCATGCGTCATTTTATGCGCCCGCACAAGTTACGACTACTATTTTCTCATGGAGTCGGCATACACCCTGACGTTTTTCCAATGGGCGTTGAAGCCGGCACGTCGACGCACTCCATGGTGACAACACAAGCGGGGCAGTCGCGCGGGTGTAACATATTCGATTTTGCCAAACCTTGTTCATGACGATTTCCTAAAATTCGATGTTGCAAGACCTTACAGGCGACGCCCCGCGTGTTCGCAGCGGCCGTGTGGGCCGAAGACGATTGCAAAGTTGCAACGGTTTCCCCGCGGCGGTACGGATTTCTTTCGCAAACCCCTCCGGTCCTCCCCCATTTCCACGGGGAGTTAGCAGGAGCCCCTTTTCGTTGGAGTCCAGAGTTGAACCTGCCCTCAACTCCACCGGCCCGAGGTAGATTGCAAATCTACCCCATCACTGCCTGCCCTCATTTTACACGATCCACGCCGGTTGTGCAGAGTTAGTTTCGCGACAGCACTGGCGACCGCGCCAGGCGGGCAAGAGTCGCGTGACCACGTCGCCCGCTGCCTCCAAGGATCGTTCGCGAAACAAGGTTCGCGTTTTGATCAGCCGTTGGGCGTTAGCCACGGTTTTTCAGAACCGGACACTAACGTGTTCCGGCTAATGGGACACTAATCGCCCGAACGATCCTAACTCACGGCGTAACGTCCGCTCACGGTAAGACCAACACCCTCAGCGACGACATCGTGTCGCCCGAGCGAAACACGCGCTGAGTCACCTGTTGAAAATCCGACTCCTTGGCGTGGTAGATGTCGGTGAACTGTTGCGGGTTGCGGTCGACCAGCGGAAACCACGAGCTTTGTACTTGAACCATGATCCGATGGCCCGAGCGGAAACTGTGGTAGGTGTCCGGCATGGTGAAGCGAACGCGAGTCGGCTGGTTCGGTTCAAACGGCTCCGGCTTTTCGAGGCTATTGCGGAACTTGCCCCGCATCACGTCGCCACGAACCAGTTGCTGATAGCCGCCCATGCGGATCTGTTTTGGATTCTTTTTTGGATCCGGGTCCGGATGGTCTTCCGGATAAACGTCGATCAACTTAACGATCCAATCGCTGTCGGTGCCTGACGTGGAGACGAACAAGTCGACCTCCACCGGACCGGCAATGGTTACGTCCGTTTCCAGTTCGCCGGTTTGGTAGACCAAAACGTCGGGACGCTTGGAGGCAAACCGCTGGTCGGCGATCATGTATTCGGCGGTCATGCCGGTGGCGATGTTGTTCATCACGGGAACCGGCTTGCGCGGGTCGCTGAGGTACTCGTCATGGCCGCTCCGGCCCGCTTCGGCGGAGGGCGGGTCAAAGGAAAGTTGCTCGCTGGCGTGAAAGTACAACGACTTGGGCCGCGCCGTCGCGGGCGGCCATTGGTCGTACTTGCGCCACTGATTCGTGCCCATTTCAAAAACCCAGGCTTCCGGCGCTTTCGCCTTATCCGCGCCTTTCAGATGCCTCTGAAAGAATGGGAATTCGATCTTCTCGCGATAGAATTCCGACGTTTTTGCGTTGAAGGGAATGTCGCCGAACGAAGCTCCGTCGCCACGCGCCCAGCCACCATGCCGCCAAGGGCCCATCACCAGCACGTTGCGCGTCTTGGGATTGTTGGCTTCGATGTACTTGTAAGTTTCAAGCGCCCCGAACAGATTTTCGGCGTCGAACCAGCCGCCGACGGTCATTACGGCCGGCTTGATGTTCTTCAAGTGAGGCCGGATGTTGCGCGACTTCCAAAACTCGTCGTAGGTTCCGTGGCGCAGCGTTTCGTGCCAGAAGGGAACATCGCCTTTGAGGTACTTTGAGTCAATTTCCGACAGCGTTTTGATCCGGAGGAAAAACTCGTAGCCGTCGGGGGTTCCATAATCGAAGGTCGCTTTGATGTCCTTGGTTGGTTCCGGACGAATCCGTCCATTGCGCGACATCCAACTAAACATGTGCGCCAGAAAAAATGCTCCGTTGTGATGCCAGTCGTCGCCGACGAACCAGTCGTTGACTGGTGCCTGTGGCGAAGCGGCCTTGATCGCCGGATGCGAATCGATGATGCCGGCCGCCGTGTAAAAACCGGGATACGAAATGCCCGCGATGCCGACTTTGCCGTTGTTGCCACGCACGTTTTTAACGAGCCAGTCGACGGTGTCCCACGTATCGCTGCTTTCGTCGATTTCGCTCTTGTCGCGCTTATTCGGCCGGTGCGGCCGCATCTGTACAAAGTCGCCCTCGGACATCCATCGCCCGCGCACGTCTTGATAAACGAAAATGTAACCTTCCTTGCCGAACAACGGCGACGGGCCAAGATTCTCGGGATACTGGTCCGCGCCGTACGGTTTGGCGCTGTACGGCGTTCGCTTCAACAGCATCGGATAAGATTGGGAATCGTCCTTCGGCACGTAAACCGCGGTGAACAACCGCTTGCCGTCGCGCATCGGGATGCGGTATTCGTACTTGGTGTAATGAGCCTTGATGTGCTCAAGGCCTTGCGCGGTGGCGATGCGCGGCAAGACCAGGCTGAGCAGCGCGGTGACAATGACGACGATTCCGGACATCGTTCTATGCGGGGACATGTTGCGTTCTCCAATGATGTATAATCTTGACCTTCGGCCGTGGCTCATTCAGTGAATTGCTATGTTAGATGGTCGAATTCCAGCAAACAACGATGACATTCAAAAACGGGCCGAATCTCTCCTCGGTCTCGATCCGAGTGCTTACCATGATGATCGATCGTCAGACGAGCGACCTTGTTCTCGCTCTTGATAGAAAGCAGAATCAACGCGAAAAGGGGTAATCATGGATTTGGATGATTTTGGCTTGAGCGTTATGGCGCGGCCGTTTGTGATTATTGCTTTAATCCAAATGGCCAGTGTGATGGGGGCCAGTTACATCGCGATTCGACGAGGGCAGCCGCTCATTCTTGGAATACTGTGGGGAGTGCTGGCCGGACCCGCCGGAGTGATCAGGATGGCAGTCCGTCCGCAAACCAGGCTTGGCCAAGAGTTGGACGATCTACAAGCTGAGAACAAACATGCCTCTCAAACTGCCGCCTGTCCCAATTGTGGCCGCATGAACTCCGTACTCACCACTCATTGTCCGCGCTGCGACCAGAAGTTGGAGGCCAAGCGTTTGGGCCAGGACAAGGACGCGGCGGCGTGTCCCAATTGCGGCCGGATGAACTCCGTCCACTGCGGCGTTTGCCCACGTTGCGAAACGAAGCTGGTGTCGGAGTAGTTTCGGGAACAGAAACCCCCTCTAACTCCCCCTTGGTAAGGGGGAGAACCAGAAGGCTCCCGCTTGGCAATGGGGAGAACTGAAATGCTCTAACTCACCGTTGGCAATGGGGCGAACTGGAATACTATTCCACGGTGCGATTGGTGCCGAGCAATTCGTTGAGCGCCCGGTTGATGACGCGGACGCGGTATTTGCCTTTGGAGTGGAATCCTTTTTGAAACTCCAGGCCCGCTCGCATCTGCTCCATGACGGGACGGGCTTGCTCGTCGATTTCATCGAGTACAATCGCCGCTTGCAGGCGTTCCCACTGCGCGCCGCCGGTCATTTCCTTGATTAGCACCGGCAGAGCTTTTTCTGGCAGTTCCATTCGGCAGAGGGCTCGGGCTGCGGCGGTGCGCACGGCGGACGACGAATCGGCGAGTGCTTTTTCCATCAGTCCGGCTGCTTCGTCCTTGGCCGACGCGCCGATGTTGCCGATTCCCGTCGCGGCCCAGTAGCGAATGGCGTCGTCAGGATCGCCGATCGCTTCGATTAGCCGAGGTAGCGCCGAGCGCCCATCGGAAGCCGCGGGAGCTATCGCGCCGAGCCGCGCGTTGTAGCCGTCTCCGCCGTCTTGCCGCAAAATTGCATAGCGGCTGCCCAACTTCTTTTCTCGCTCGGCGATAATCGGTTCCGGGATCAGGCCGACATCCTTGGTATCTTGAACCCATTTCAGATGCGCCGTTCGCATGCGTTTTAGATCATTGGCGTACTTGGCGTCGTCAGCCAAGTTGTGCAATTCGTGAGGGTCGGCCTGGCAATCGTACAACTCTTCCACCGGCTTGGTCGGCGCGAAAAACTGCTCGGCCGCGGCGGGCAGGCTGCCCGCTTCATGCAGCCGCCGCAGCTCGCTCATCGTGGTCCCTTTTTCGGCCGTGTTCATGTACTGGTAGAAAGTCTTTAAGGGCTCGTAGTTGCGGATGTATTGGAAACGCCGGTCGCGGACCATGCGGATAATGTCGTAGCGCTCGTCCATGCGGTCGCGCGCGCCGTAGACGTAATCACGTTGCTCGGGCAAGTCCGGGCCAAGGAAGGGCTGGCCCTGGACGTGGGCCGGGATGTCGACACCCGCCAGACGCAGCACCGTGGGGCCGAAATCGATCGAACTGATCAATTGGTTGCTGACCGTGTCCGGTTTGGCTTGGCCGTCAAGCCGGAGTTTTTCCGGCACGCGAACGATTAGCGGAATGTGGGTGCCCGAATCGTAAAGCCAACGTTTCGCCCGCGGCAAACCGACCCCGTGATCGGACCAATAGAAAATGATCGTATTTTCGTACAGGCCGTCGTCTTTCAGTTGCTGAATCAGATCGCCGGCCCAATGGTCCATCGCGGTGATTAACTCGTAGTTGCGCTTCCAGTCCTCGCGCACCTTGGGCGTGTCCGCGTAGTACGGTGGCAACGTCAGCGTCTTCGGGTCCTGCCGCTGGTCGGGCTCGAGTACCGTGGTGACCGACTTGTACTTGCCGGCGCTGGCAATTCCCGATTCGTGGCAGCCCGTGAAATTGAAGACGGCAAAGAATGGTTGCTTGGGATCGGTGCGGCCGTGCCAATGCGCGCGGCCGGACGACTGGTCCCATGTCCCGCGCGGCGTCGAGAATTGGTAGTCCTGCTTGGAGTTGTTCGTGCAGTAATAACCGGCCTCGCGCAGGTAGGTTGGAAACGGGCGAATGAAGTCGGGCAGCTTGGCGTTGCATCGCATGTGATGCGTTCCCAGCGTTGTCTGATACATTCCGGTGATGATGCCGCTACGGCACGGCGCGCAAACTCCCGCCGTTGTGAAAGCGTGGGTGTAGCGGACTCCTTCACTGGCTAATTGATCGATATGCGGCGTGATTGCATGCGGATCGCCATAGCAAGCAATGTGCGGGCTGATGTCTTCGCAGGAAAGCCAGAGGATGTTTGGCCGCGTGGCCGCGTTGATCGGCGCGGCGAGTGCGCAGATTGCGATAACGATCGCCATGGATCGAAGAAGGCGTTTTTTCATGATGTGTTCCGGTAATTGACCACGACTAGTGTATTGTCTTGAATTTCGGTTTGGGTGGCTGGGGTTGAGCGAAGCGAACCCCCAGTTCGCCGCGCTGGGGGCTCACGTTGTTCGACCCCAGCCACCCAAAGATACGATAGCCGCCTACCAACCTTTGGGGATGTCCAGCGACCAGACTTCGCTGCTGAGCGGCCGGGCGTGGCCGCCGGCGATCCAGATTTTGTCTTGGAAAACGAACGCCGAGTGCTCGTGGCGCTCTTTCCAAATAGTTTCCGATTTCAGTTCTTTCCAATTGCGGCCGTCTTTTGAATACCAGACGTCACCCCAATTCTTGGATGGATTGTTCGACCAGCCACCAAAAACCCACATGCGATCGCGATAGACAACCGACGAGAACCAGAGCCGCGCGTGCCAAGCGGCGGACTCGGTTTCTTGTTTCCAAGTCACGCCATCCGCCGAACTCCAGACATCGTTGACCGCATGATACTTGGGCACATAATTGCCGCCGCCGAAAACGTAGATTCTGTCGTTCAGCACCGCCGCTTGATGATAGGCCCGGGGCGACCATCCGGCGTTGGCCGTGGCTTGTTTCCACTCTTTTCCGTCCGAGGAATACCAGACATCGTTCTTGAGGCTCTTGTCGTCGCCAAAGTAGTAATTCTCGGTGCCGCCTAGTAACCACATTTTCCCTTTAAACTCGACCACCGCGGAGGCGATACGTGGCGTCCAACCGGCGTCGGCGGTGGCTTGTTGCCATTTGACGCCGTCGGTCGAAGACCAAACCTGGTTGCTCGCAGAGTGGCCTTCGAGCCGGCCGTTGTACCAGCCGCCCATGAACCACATTTTTTCCTTGAAGGTGATCGACATCGACAGATCGCTGTGCTTCCAAGGTGCTTCCTCTTCCACCAGCTTCCAAGACTTGCCGTCCGCCGAACTCCAAACATCCCGAGGCGGAGCCGCATAGGAACTGAACCAGCCGCCAAAGATCCACAACTTGTTGTCGTGCACCAGTTCGCCTTGGGAGTCTCGGGCGCGCCAACCGGCGGCGTCGGTGACTTTGACCCAGTTGGGGCCCGTCTTAGGCTGTTCGGCGTATGTCGATGTCGCCGTAGTTAGTAAAATCACTGCCGCAATAGCGTTCATCTGTCTTGTCATCGTCTTCCCGTTTGTCGCAAAGGGATTGGTCGTGAGCGAAGATGGCATTCACAATTGAAATTGGCCTCCGGCACCATGCTTCAATAATCATTGGTGGACATTATACCTACGAATCTTGAGCAATGGCTGCAACCACCAAAAACGGAAGCGGTTGGTTCCCCGTGCATCGACGCCGAGCGCAATTTGGCCTGCTTTCCGTATTCCTAGCGATGACCGCGATCGCCGTTCTGGCCGGCGCGTGGCGGTCGGCCCCCGATGCATGGACCTACCTGATCATCCATGGTTGGCTGTTCGCCATTCCAGCCATCATCTTTGCTGGATACCCGTCCGAGTCGAAGTGGTTCAGCGCAAGCCGTTTTCTAATTGCCCTGATCGTGGGTTATCTACTGCTGAACCTGGGGGTGCTCGTCTCGCTGGAACTGCGTTTTCAAAACGCAACCTCGGAAGCAGAACGGTGGCAACTGTCTCTTCGCGACGGCGGACATCACGCACTTTCCGTCTTCTTCGGTTGGATTCCGGTGTCGGTTTACGCCGCGGCCTGATTTGGATTCAGGCATTTCGTGAACATCATGTGGCTCGATCCGCAAGACGTTGCAACGCGTGCCTATCGCGATCGGACGGCGCATGGAGATGTGCGGATTCCGCAGCACTGTGTCGTACAAAGAGAAGACGGTGTCGTACAAAGAAGGGAACGTCAAGCGTGACCAACGCGGGCGGCTAAACCACGGGCGCGGTAACGACCAATTCGTGATAGACCGCTTCGACCGTCTTTTCGTCTACGGTCGGAAGCTGCTCGCCAGCCGCGGCGATGAGCGCCAGATGGGCCAGTTGATTGACCTGTCGCGGAACACCATGACAAAGCTGGTGCATGCGACGAATCGCGGCGGGATCGAAGATTGCCTCGGTACAGCCCGCAGCGGCTAGGCAATGCTGCAGATACCGCGAGGTTTCCGCTTCTTGCCAAGGCTCGATTTCGATTCTCAGTTCGGCCAGATCGAGCAATCGCTGGCCGATTTGGTTGGCGCGCGATACTTCGGCAGCCAAGATAATCGTGAGCAGCGCGGCGGGCGACGGGTCGAGTTGCGACAGCCGCACGACGTGAGTCAGCACTTCTTCCGACGCGCTGTCGGCGTCATCCAGCAAAACCAGCGTGGTTCGTTGTTGGTACCGATGTTCGACCAATCGGTCGGCAAGCGCCCGCCAAACGTGAAATGACGGTTGGTCGGATCGGGGATTCAACCCCAGTTGCTCGGCGACCTTCCATTCAAGTTCTTCCGGCACGAGACCCAGCAAATTCAAGTTGGCGACGGCGATACCGGCCCCCGCGCACTCGCGCGCCATCACGCCCAGCAATGCGGATTTGCCGCACCCGTTGCCGCCCAGCAACAGTCCAACGCGCCGCTGGTTCTCGACAAGATAGTGAACACGGGCCAGCGCTTCGTCGTGAGTCGGATTCGCGTAATAGTCCGCTGGGTCGAATGAACCGGCGAACGCGTGCTTTTCGAGTCCCCAATGGGCTCGGTACATGGTGGGTCTCCCAGTTACGCAATACCGTACCTCCCTCGTAATCGGTAGAATCGTTAGTCAACCTTGACCCCAAACAGCCAATGTCCCAGCGATTCTTCGTCGAAAACAGCATCCAGTCCGAATCGGTTTCGTTAACCGGGACCGAAGCCCACCACCTGATCCACGTGATGCGTTCGAAGGTCGGCGACGACGTGACGCTGTTTGACGGCGGCGGCGCGGAGTATAGCGCCAGCATTGCCAGCATTGGCCGCGCGCAGGTCGAACTGGCCATCGGCCAACGGTTGGAAATCGATCGCGAATTGCCGGCTCAAGTCACGTTGGGCGTTGCACTGCCGAAGGGCGACCGCCAGCGATGGCTGGTGGAAAAGGCGACCGAACTGGGAGTGGCGGTGCTGGTGCCGTTGGTTACCACGCGCGGTGTGGCACAGCCCACCGGCAAAGCCATTAGCCGCCTGGAGCGCGCGGTGATCGAGTCTTCGAAGCAATGCGGGCGCAACCGGCTGATGCAAGTCGGCCCGCCGCAACCGTTCGACCAATTCGTGACCGAGTCGAATCAGCAATGCCGATTGCTTGCTCACCCGGCCGGGTCACGGCAACTCGCCGATTGTGACGTGGCATCGGCTGAGAGCATTGCCGTGGCGATCGGCCCGGAAGGAGGATTCGCGGACGACGAGGTTGCCTCGGCCGTTTCGGCCGGTTGGGAAATTGTTGATCTTGGCCCACGAATTCTTAGAATTGAAACGGCAGCCCTGGCGATGACGTCTTGGATTTGTTTGGGTCTACAGAAGTGAACTTTCGCCGCCGCAAGTCATGACCAAGCCAACCGTCAGCAAAGGTGCCCTCGCTTGGTTCGTTCGCGGATCGCTCGTCAGCCTGTTGTTGATGGCGGCGCTAAACGCGCTCTCCTATTTCGTGCGAACAGGCGGTTGGGGCAGTTTGCTAGGCGGTCTGCCACAATCCAACGAAGCGATTGGCTTTCCTTTGACCGTGTGGCGGGAAGGCAACGGCTACCTCGACTTGGCGTCGGTCTATTTGCCGATGGGCATCAATGTCTTGGTCGCGCTGGCCGGATCGATTGTTTGCGGTCTGTTGACGTTGACGCAAATGGGCTGGCTTAATCGGATGGTGGTTGATCTGGAGGCTCAGCAGAAAGAGCGGAAGGAGCAGCGATTGCAGTTTTCGCTGCGTGGACTGTTGCTCGCGACGTTTCTGGCCGCCTTATGTGCCGCCATCGCCAGACAGTGGGCGGCGCGACCGGAAGTTCTCGGCGCGATTTACGTGCTGGGGCCGGCACTGCTGATCGCGGTGGTGATGCTGCCCCGCGGTCTCTCGCTACAACAGCGAGTGGGAATTTTGACGCCCGCCACACTGATTCTGATCGCCGTGGCCGTGGCCGTCGGCACGGCGCTGGAGATGCAGTTCGACCGAGTCGTGCTGGGGATCTTCGTCTGCTGGGTGCCGCAAACCGTGCTGGCCGCCTTGGCACTCACGTGCGGAATTTTGGTTGTCTATTTTCGAAGGCTGCATGGTTCTGCGCGGTTCGAGAGTGGAGGCCGGGATGGTCCGCCGGAATCTTGAACGGGCGCTCGACTTGAAGAATTGCATAATTAAAGGTTCGCGGTCCGGCGAATTTGTTATCATAAACGCGCGTTGATGGCTGAATTCCGGCGATATCAAGCAGTGGTCTCTAGAGGAGCAAGATTATGAAAGCGGGTCTGTTGCGACTAGTGGCGGTTGGAGTCTGTTGTATGGCGGTTGTCGCCGTGGGCGAAGATGGAAAGAAAAAGGAAGCCAAGAAGGGTCCAAAGAAGCAGGTGAAACAAAGCGCGTTGAATCGCGAAGCGCTCATTGAGAAGTTCGACAAAGATGGCGACGGCAAACTGAGCGACGAAGAATCGAAAGCCATGTTTGCCCATTTGGAAAAAAATGTCCTGACTCCGAGTACGCTTAATGACCCAGGCATTCAGGCCGATGCGTCGGTTGGTTTGGACGGCTTGCAAAAGAAATACGACGAAAACAAGGACGGAAAGCTCGACAAGAAGGAACTGGCCGCCTATCAGAAGTTCTTGGACTCACAAACTGCGGCACCGACCGAGGCCGAGTTGGATGAGTTCAGCAAGAAGTTCGACGAGGACAAGAATGGGAAACTGAATAAGAAGGAGCAGGCTGCCCTGCAGAGGTTCCAGGATTCGCAAACCGCGGCGCCGGACGAGGCCAAGCCGGACGAATTTCGCAAGAAGTTCGACAAGGATGGAAACGGGAAACTGGATCGAAAGGAACGGGCCGCTTATCAGAAGGCTCTCGAAACACAAACGGCCGCCGCGACGGGAGTCGATCTTGACGAGTTTCGGAAAAAATTTGACCTGGATAAAGACGGCAAGCTGAAAGGGAAAGAGCGAGCCGCTTATCGCAGGGCGCTAATGAGACAGGCCCAAGCCGTCACGTCGACCCTGGAGGCTGTATCGAAATTCGACAAGGATGGCGACGGAAAATTGAGCGATGCCGAGCGTGCCGCGTTGACTAAGTTTCTGACCAGGGAAAAAAAGGCTCCGAAAAAATCGGACAGCGAGAAACCCAAGTCAGCCGACGAAAAGCCGGCAAAGAAAGACCCTAAGGCGGACTCGAAGAAATCCGCGAAGGGTGCCGAAAAGTCGAAGTAAGCGCGACTTGCAATCCCGCTGACGTCTTACACAAGTTCCCGAATCGGTCGGCCGTCCACGACAACATAGCGTGGGCGGCCGCGATCGTCTTCGTAGGTCGTATCGAGCGGCACGCCAAAGTGCTGATAGATCGTGGCGGCCAAGTCTCCCGGCGTGACGGGGCGTTCCCTGATATGTCCGCCGTCGACTTCGCTGGCACCGATGACTTGCCCGTGACGCAGTCCGCCGCCCGCCATGCACATCGACATGACCACCGGCCAATGATTGCGTCCGTCGACGCTGCCTTGGGTACCCATGTTCGGCGTGCGCCCGAATTCACCCATGCAAATGACGAGTACATCATCGAGCATCCCCCGCTCGCCAAGGTCGCTGACCAGCGTGGTGCTCAAGTGATCGAACAGGGGCAGTAGCGGCGCGAGCCCTTTCGAAATGCCGCCGTAGACGCCCCCGGGGATGCCATGATTGTCCCACGTGCCCGAGGCGGTGTGGTAGCTGAGGTCGAGGGTTACGAAGGCCGCGCCCGCTTCGACAAGGCGCCGGGCCAGCAACGTCTTTTGGCTCCACAGGTGATCGCCGTATCGCTCGCGCGTTTCCGCCGGTTCCCGAGACAAGTCGAACGCCTGTTGAATGCGCGTTCCGGCGATCATATCGACCGCTTGCTGACTGAACTGGTCCAGCTCGCTAATAGCCGGATCGTGATCCAAACGGTGTTGCAGGCGGTCGAGTTGGTTGAGCAGGGATCGGCGATTGCCAATCCGATCCAGCGACAGGCCGGGGGCGAACTGAAACATGGGCGCATTCGAGACGTTGCCCGTGTCTTTTCCCACGAGGTCGTAGATCGGCAGTTTGGCGGCACCTTCGGCGATAAACGGGTCATATTGACGACCCAAATAGCCAGCGTAGGCCACGTGGGACTTGGAACGCTGAAAGGCGACGTACGGTGGAATGCCTGCTTGGTTGGCCCCATGGTGCTTGGCCACCACGGCACCGATGGCCGGATACTTGCGGCCTTTGGGATTCACGCGCGGCGCGGCCTCGCGATTACCGGTCTGAAAAACGTGATTCGGTTCGTGGCTGCTTTTGCGAGGATCGACCGAACGAATAATGGAGAACTTGTCCAACATCGCCGCTTGCTTTGGCAAATGCTCGCAAATTTGCACGCCAGGCAGCTTGGTTTGTATGACGTCAAAGGGGCCGCGGTTTTCAAACGGCCGGCCCGGTTTCGGATCCCAGGTATCGATGTGGCTGGGGCCGCCCGCCATCCACAACAAAATGACGCTTTTGCCCCTGGATGTGGGAAGGCCCGCCGCCGCCGACGCCGACTGACTTTGGAGTAACTGCGGCAGGCTCAGCCCCGCCAAGCCGGCCATGGAGGCTTTGATCATTCCGCGGCGCGTGACGAGGGAAAGGCCTTCCCGTTGACGGCCGTGATAATTTTGGAAAGCGTGACTGCCGTGGCCAGAATTACAGAGGTGGGGCATGAAAGTAGTACCTAATGGTGGGAACCGATTCGTCTCGTTTTAGATTCGGCAGATTAGCAGCATACCGGCAAGTACCCGTCATTTCAATTTCCAAGTGTGGGAAGAGAGCGCCCTATTGGCCGAATGGTAGCACTTTTCGCCGATTTTGCTGAAATATTGGCCGTGGTGCCAGGTCGTCGAAGCCTGAGGCGCAAGGGCTCGAATGCGGCGAGGGCGGGAGAAGAATCCGCACGACCCGCCTCAGAGTTGGCGTGGGGCATTCTTCTGGATAAGCTAAATCTGGAATCCAGATTCCCGCTAGCCACTGACGCAGAACAATGAGCCAACCCGAACGAAAGCGCTGGTGGCAGTTCAGCCTGCGGAAGCTGGTTCTGTTTGGCACGTTAGCAACCGTTCTAGTTGTCGCTGGCTCCCGATACCTTGAGCATTGCAGGAGTGTCGGGATGCGGCGGGAGAGGATTGTGTTAGACGTTGATTTTGCGGCCTACAGCTTGATCAGCAAATATTCTGTGCCGAATGATAGGGACATGGCCGCACTGGCACGCCGACGTAGGGATCTGGCCAAATTTGATGGCAAGTATCGCGTGCCGCTGTTCGTGGATCGCGTGACTAGGGCGTTTGACTAGCGCAATGACAAATCAGGTCACTGAAAAGACCGCACTACCAACCGGCGGCAATACTCGACCCGTTCGTGGACGCGTCGTATAACGGAATCCGAAAACTCGCCGCCGGTGTTTTTCCGGTGAAATCTTGTCCGTAGTTTCGCTCGTTCATGCAAGACATAGAAAATAGTTTCGAGGTGGAACGAATTGTCACCGACACGTTTGTCGAACAGGTTCACTATTACGAGACGATCGAGTCGACCAACGACGTGGCGCTCGAACACTGTCGTCGGGATGATTTGCGGGCACCGCTGCTGGTCGTTGCCAGCCAGCAGACATCGGGACGTGGACGTGGTTCCAATCAATGGTGGTCGGCGGCCGGCTCGCTGACGTTTTCACTGGCGCTGCGCCCGGCGGACTTGGGGCTGACCAAGAATCTGTGGCCTCGCGCGTCGCTCACCAGTGGCTTCTCGGTCTGCTTGGCGTTGAGCGAATTGTTGGCCAGCAAAGAGGTACTGCTCAAGTGGCCCAACGACGTCCATTTGCGTCGTCGCAAGATTAGCGGCGTGCTAGTCGAAATTGGCCCCCACGCGTCCGAAACGGTGGTGATCGGCATTGGGGTGAATGTCAATAACTCGTTCCACTCCGCGCCGAAGGAGTTGCAATCGATCGCGACTTCGATGGTCGACGTGATGGGCGAGCCGTTCGATTTGACGCGTGTTCTCATCGCGGTCCTGCGACACTTGGAGCAACAGTTTTCCCGTTTGGCCACCGACGATGTCGAACTGGCCGCCGACTGGCAGAGACAGTGCGCCTTAAGCGGACTAACCGTGCAAGTCGACACGCCAACTCAATCGACAACGGGCATCTGCCAAGGCATCGACGAAGAAGGCGCACTGGTGCTCCTTACCGAAGGCGGACCGACACGGCTGTTCGCCGGAGTCGTGGCGCGGATTTGGTAGGCAAAAAGTCGCGAAAATGACCGATAACACGTCCCGGGTGCAGCATGCCGAGGGCGGTCAGCACCTCGCCGTGGGGCTCCGATTTTGATATCGTGAGTTAGTGTAGAATATTGAATTGTAAGTTGTGAAAAACACGCGATCCGACTTCGATTTCACATCCCCGCGTTTTCGTCGACTCTCACGCCCCAGGAACTGATGCATGCATTCCGGTCCACGATTGCGTCCTTCGGTGCTGGCTGCGCGAGAACGCATCGCCGAGGAGCGTGAAAAACTACGATCGCAACATGAGGCCGGGTCGCCGGGAATCCAAGTTTGCACGCGTCTGACGGATCTTTATGATTCCGTGGTATTGGATTTGTTCGCGTCGGCGCTGGCCGACATTCACGACACGGACCCGCGCGGCGTTCAGTCCGAGGTCGCACTGGTCCCCCACGGAGGATTTGGCCGTCGCGATGTCGCGCCTTATTCGGATGTTGACCTAATGTTGTTGCACGCGCCGGGTGCAACACAGCGCGTCCAGCCGTTGGCCAAGCAGTTGTCGCAAGACATTGTCGACTCGGGGCTCAGTCTGGGCTTCAGTGTTCGCACTCCGGCGCAAGCCTGCCAACTGGCCTGGAACGATGCGAAGATCTTTACTTCATTGGCCGAGTCGCGATATTTGTTCGGCAGCGTCGGGCTGTTTACTCGTTTCATGTCCCGCTTTCGCCGGCATTCGGCGCGGCGTGCCAAAACTCTGATCGAAAGTATTCGCCGGTCGCGCCGCGAAGAACGATCAAAGTACGGGGACACGGTGTTTTTGTTGAAGCCCAACATCAAGCGATCGCGAGGCTGTCTGCGCGATATTCAAACGCTGCGCTGGGTCGGCTTCGCCCGCTATGGCCACAACGAACCGCGCCACCTCTACCAATCGGGCCTGCTGTCACGCGAAGACCGTACCAAAATTCGCGAGGCGGTCGAATTCTTTTTGCGGATCCGCAACGAAATGCACTTTCACGCGGGCCAAAGCCAAGATGGGCTCGACCGTACCGAGCAAAAGCGACTGGCCGAATGGACGGGCAGCGAGGGGCCCGAGGGCGTGCTGCCGGTCGAGCATTTCATGCGCACGTTTTTCGAGCACAGTATGAACGTGCGCTACGCCGCCTCGCATTTCGTCGCCAGCGCGCAAGGCCGATCGCGGGCCGCCAAGTTGCTCGACCCGCTGCTTAGCGTCCGGGTCGACCGAGACTTCCGGATCACTCCCGCCAGTATTGGGTCGACCCGCGCTGGATTGCAAACGATCGGTGGCGACTTGGAACAGGTTTTGCAACTGATGCAACTGGCCAACTGGCACGACAAACGGATCGATCATCGAACTTGGGAGGCCATTCGCGACTCGATGTCCAACTTGAACGACGTGCCGCTGACGCCCAAGGCGATCGAGCGATTCATGTCGCTGCTTTCCCAGCCAGCACGGGTTGGCGAACTGTTGCGAAAACTACACGAACTTCGCGTGCTGGAGAAGATCATTCCGCCGATGCGGCACGCCCGCTCGTTGCTGCAGTTCAACGATTATCACAAGTACACCGTTGATGAGCATTCGATTCGAGCCGTCGAGCGGGCCACCGAGTTTCTCGACGATAAGGGACCGCTAGGCGATGCTTATCGTGGCATGACGGATAAGAGAATTCTGCATTTGACGCTGTTGATGCACGATTTGGGCAAGGGCTTTCCGGAGGATCACAGCGAGGTTGGCATGCGATTGGCCGACGAGACGGCGCGCCACCTGCATCTGAGCGAACATGATCGCGAAACGTTGAAGCTACTCGTGCACAAGCATCTGGTCATGAACCATCTGGCTTTGCGGCGCAATATCGATGACGAATCGATCGTGCTTCAGTTCGCCATCGACGTGGGCACCCCGGACGTATTGCAGAAGCTGTACATTCTATCGTGTGCCGACTTGGCGGCGGTCGGGCCGGATGTACTGAACAACTGGAAGCTGAATTTGTTAACGGAACTCTATCGCCGCACGATGCGCCATCTGGCTGGCGAAGGGCCGACAATGGGTTCCGGTGAATGGCTCGATCAGAAACGGACGAAGATTCGCGAACTGATCGGCGACGATTCGGACAAGCCGCGGGAACCGGGCTGGTGGAAACGCCAAATCAGAGACTTGCCGGCCGGACTGCTGCTGAACAGTCCGCCTGAGCAATTGTGCGACGAACTAAGAATGCTCAAGCGGCTGGCGAAGAACGACGCTCTGGCCTGGGGCCGCTATTTGCCTCGCCGGCAATGCATTGAATACAACGTGGGCACGCATGAGAGTATCGCTCCCGGAGTAGTGCATTTGTTGACTGGCGCGCTGAGCAGCAAAGCTCAGCAAATTCTGGGAGCGGAAATCAACACGTTATCCGGTGGGCTCGTGCTGGACCGTTTCTTTGTGCAAGATATGGAGTTTCCCGACGAACCGTCACCCGAGCGAATGGACGAAATTTCCGATGCACTCACCCTGGCGCTCAAACAGCCGTCGGACGAACCGCCCCACTTTCGGCGTTTTTGGCGCGACAACGAGGCCACGGAAGTCAAGCATCTGCCGACCAAGATTCACTTCGACAACAATACGTCGGCCGACTATACGATCGTCGACATTTTTGCTCACGATCGCCAAGGGTTGCTCTACACGATCACTTCGGTGCTGTTCGACCTGGGGTTGCAGGTCCATTGGGCCAAGATCGGCACGCATTTGGATCAAGTCGTCGACGTTTTTTATCTGACTGATCGCGAGGGCCGTAAGATCGAAAGCGCAAGCCAAATCGCCTTGCTGCGACAGCGGTTACTCGCCGCCATCCAGCAAGCCGAAACCGAACAACAAGAACTGCGCACCGTATGACTCCCCCGGCGCGCCGGGCCTGCTTCATCTTGGAAACTGCATTGGAATCGAACCGACATCGCCGCGCCCACGTACCGGTAGCATCATGAGTTCCCTGCGCGCACCGAATCTCCATCTCATCGCGATGCTGTTCGCCGTGGCCTTGTTCGGTTGCGTTCGCTCGGACCCCAGCGGCGATGCTGATACCGTCGATTCCGAGGACGCTCAACCGGTCGTGAACTCCGCGCCGCTTCGAATTTTGGTCGTCGACGATGAGGAATTGGGCCGTGTCCTAAAAAGACAATGGGAGACTCGTTCCGAAGCGGAGGTGACCATCGTTGATGTTGCGATCGAGGATGTCCTGACGCAAACACAAATCGACGCCGACGCCGTGATCTACCCCGCCGGCTACCTCGGCCAGTTCGTCGAATCTGGTTTCCTGCAGCCCATTTCGGATCGGGTGGTCAACGATCCGCGGCTGACGGTGCGACAGATCTTGGCATTCGATCGAAACCGCATCGTCAGTTGGGGACGAGCCGTCCATGCCTTCAGCTTCGGGTCGCCGCAGTTGACTTTGATGTATCGGGCCGACATTTTCGAAAAGCTCGAAATCCCTCCGCCCCAGTCATGGGATGAATATCAACGGGTCGCCGCGCGGCTCGCCGATCGACAAGCGCTCGGAGAACTCGCTCCGGCGGAGGACGTGCCGTGGAGCGGTACGGTGGAACCGCTGGCTCCGGGCTCGGCCGGGCAATTGCTGCTGGCACGAGCCGCCAGTTACTCCCGCAGCAGAAGCCGGTATTCGACGTTGTTCAATTACGAAACCATGGAGCCGTGGATCGATCGAGCGCCTTTTGTGCGCGCTTTGGAAGAACTCGTGGCCGCCGCGGCGACTTCCCCCGAGTCGATGCTGGAAGTGACGCCCGCGAAAGCGCGACGCCAATTGCTTGGCGGCCATGCCGCGATGGGGCTAACGTGGCCGTCGCATGCGTCCGTCGAGGACGAAATGGCGAAACCCAACGCAGCGACTTTTTCATTTGCACCCATTCCAGGCGCGACCGAAGTGTTCGTATTTAGTGACAACCGTTTCAAACGAAGAAAATCGAGCAGGCCCTTATCGGTTCCTTTGCTGGCCTACTCGGGACGACTCGGTTCGGTCTGCGCGCATGCCGCCAACGCTCGAGGCGCGTTGCAAATGTTGGCATCGATGTCCGGCGACGAACTGAGCCCGCTTGTCGCGCCGCACAGCCAGCACACGACCGTCTTTCGTGACAGTCACTTGAGAGAACCGGCGCGCTGGATTGACCGCGGGTTAGGATCGGAGGCCGCCAGCGCCTACGCCAACGTTGTTCGGCAGAGTCACGGTAGTTCGGTTTGGTTGTTCTCGGTTCGGATTCCAGGTCGCAAGGAATATCTGTCCGCGCTGGACACCGCGGTTCACGACGCCGTGACCGGAGCAAAGACGCCCGCCGAAGCACTCAAGATCGCCGCCGCTCGCTGGCGGGAAATTACAGGTCAGTATGGGGTGGAATCGCAGAAATCGGCCTACAAAAACAGCCTGGGGCTTCAATAGCAGGCGGGTGCCGAGCTTAGTGTGTGGCGATTTTTTCTGGCGGGATAGCGGCAAAGAGCCGCAACGGGAAAGCAGCCGTGAAACGGCGAAAGCATTTAGCCGCCGGTGTGAGCCGGCGCATAGCCCGTCGTGAAGAACCGAGCCGCGAAAGCGGCGATAGCACAAGGAACTGTGCAACAAGTCCAGAACTGCTGTCGCCGCTTTCGCGGCTAGGTGTCGGGCTTTCCTTGATCCATGGGCTGACGCCCATGGCTACATGCTGCCGCCGTTTCACGGCTTTCAGAACGGCGGACCGAAGGTTGCGGTCAAGTCGCGAATTAGGTCTTCTTCGTGGCGATTGTTGTGCTCGCCACGAATTCTGGCCCCACATCGAAATAACGACACCTGGACACTTTCCCGAGCGAAAAGTAAAATTCACTACTTCCCCGTTGAACGGTTTTTGACCGCCCTGGGGCCGTAGCTCATTTGGGAGAGCGCTGCGTTCGCAATGCAGAGGTAGAGGGTTCGACCCCCTTCGGCTCCACTAAACATAAACCCAGTCGAATCCAGGACTTAGGATACCTGCCAACGGTTGGCAGTGCGACTCATTTTCTTAGGCGCAAGCGGATAAATACCCGCTTGGTCACCTTTGAACAGGAGTTTCGCACATGCCACGCCTCACCACATCTTCTCCAAAATACCGTCATCACAGGGCCAGCGGACAAGCGTTTGTCGAATTGAGCGGCAAACGATTCTACCTAGGTCCACACGGCACATCAGCCAGCAAACGCGAATACGATCGGCTCGTTGGTGAATGGCAACAGAACGGTCGGCGGCTACCATCTTCTGGACGCCACAATGCCTTGTCCATGTCGCAACTGCTCAACGAATACCGCAAGTTCGCACGCGGCTACTACGTCAAGAATGGCCAAGCGACGGACACCATTCATGGAATCCGGGCGATGCTGAAACTGGTGAGAAAACACTACGGCCACACCCTGGCGGCGGACTTTGGGCCCTTGGCATTAAAGGCTCTGCAGACCCACGCGGTGGAAGAGGGCGCGAGCCGACGCTATGTGAACGATCACACGGATCGCATTAAGAGGATGTTCAAGTGGGCGGCCTCGAATGAGTTGCTGCCGTTTGAATCCTACCAACGGATGACCACGGTGTCCGGGTTGGCGAAGGGACGCACCAAGGCCCGCGAGACCAGGCCCATTCAACCTGTATCGGATCGCACCATCGAACTTACCGCTGAGCACTTGACGTCGGTCGTCGCGGATATGGTAGGGTTCCAACGGCTGACGGGTGCCAGACCCACCGAGGTTTGCATTATCCGACCATGCGATATCGAAACCAACAGCGACGTGTGGATCTATCGGCCAGAGTCGCATAAGACAGAACATCACGGTAAAGATCGCGTAATTATGATCGGACCGCGGGCACAAGATGTGTTGCGCCCGTATCTACTTCGTGGCAAGGAAGATTATTGTTTTTCGCCGGCCGAGAGCGAACGAAAACGCAAAGAGAAAATGCGAGAGGGGCGAAAGACCAAGGTGCAGCCATGTCAGCGGGATAGATCCAAGAGAAATCCAAAACGCACACCCGGCGAACGCTACAACAAAGACAGTTACCGTCGGGCTATTCACCGCGCATGTGAAAAGGCATTCGGAATGCCAATCGAGCTGCGAAATATTCCGAAATCATTGCCGGAAAACGTACAAGAAGTGCGGAAGGCCGCGGCGAACAAATGGAGGGCCGCGAACTGCTGGGCGCCCAATCAACTGCGCCACAGTACCGGGACGGATGTCCGTAAGAAGTTCGGCATCGAGGCCGCTCAGGTCATTTTGGGCCACAGCAATCTGCAAACCACGCAAATCTATGCCGAAAAAGACTTAGCGGCCGCGGCGGATGTTGCCCGCCAGATTGGGTGATGCATCGTAGGAGGGCGGCGGCTCGCACAGTTCGCGGGCCGCCACCTCGGGTCGAACACGCACTATCCTGCGGGGGCAATCATGCTGACCACGAAAATCGCGGCAGGGATAGCGACGAGCGCAATGACAACCCCGACTGGTATAGCGACCCACCATGACCAAACTCGGCCTCGGCGATGTTGTAAGACCACCGCCCCCCGTAGGCAGGATGAGTTAACCAACCGAGGAAAACCCACGCCGTTATGTCAGTGAGCGTTTCATGAATGTTCTTAATTGCCGCAGTGGCGAAGACCCACACCGGCAGGATCGCCGGACGATACACCATCGCGGGCAAGTCGTCCGTCATGCCGCGTTGTTCCCGTTGGATGACCCAGTTCATGGCGAAAAAGAACGGGAGGGCCACCGCGGAAGCGGCCAGGACGGCAAGAGCGAACGCAGCCCAAACGCCGAGACTCGGCTCGATGACTTGTTGGACTTGCTCATAGACCGGCGTGACAAGCACGATCACCATGAGCAGTACCAGCAGCCCCCAGCGAGTAGAGGATTTGTCAGTCTGTTTGTCAGGGCGCAATCCCGTTTTGCGGATGCACTGTTGGCCAATTAGCGGGTTTTCAGGTCGTGCCCAGCTTGAGAAAGCTGAAGGCGCGACCCAATGGTGGTATCGTGATTCGCAAAAAGGCATGAATCTCGGGGATTGAGCCAGCTAGCAGTTGTGCGCAAACCGGGATTGCGCCCGTTTGTCATGTAGCATGCAGGTGTATCTCTCTGTCGCTCGGAACATTATGCTCGATCTCGGAGCCATGTCTATTGGTTGGCCTACTTAGCATTTACTCCTTGCATTGCCCTGAAGAGCCCCATATTCGCCCCCTAACGCACGGTTGAGATGTGCCCTCAGAATTGATTGATGGGGGTGTTGTCCTGATGGCGGCTGGGGCTGGAGGGCTCGGTCAACGTGCCCGCCGCCTTGGCTAGGATGGCGTCTGTGGTCCGCTCGTGTTCGGTTTCGTAGTCACGATCGGAAGTCCCGCCAATTAATTGGCGAGACTTGTTGGCACTGGTTAGGTTCCCCAATACTTTGGCGGTTTGGTTTTGTTCCTCAATTTCTTGAGTAACAGAATTCTTGGGTTTCCGCTTTCGCCGTTGAGCCGCCTTTTTTCGGGACAGGGGTAGCCGCCTAGCCCTCGCGGAAGTAATCGTCCGCTGCGCGTCATACACTCTAGAAACTCAAGGATGGCTTGGCCCGTTGCTGTTGGGAGATAGCCGCTGCCGTCGCAGTCATCACATCTCACACATCTCACACCGCCAGCCAGAGAAACCGATGTCGGAGTGGGGATATGCCCGCTACCGTCGCACTGGTCACATTTTTCCATCAAGTCATCCAGGGTCAGTTTCATTTGAACTCCGATGATTTGGCGGCGGCTAGGCTTTCTTCTTCTTGGTGGCTTTTATTGAGTTCATTATGGCTAGGGTCGCTTGCATTTGTTCGGCCGTCGACATATCGAGTATCTGTGTAATTAACTCGTTCTTGTTAATGCCGGGTGGCGGCGGTTCGTTTCTGAGTTCGTCGAATGGGGGAAGTACTCGGCCTGACGCGACCGCGGCCTCCCGCTCTTTAAGAGCGGAAAATAGGAAGTCGAGTTCATCTCTTGGGAGTTGTTCTAGTTTCTCGCGGCTCAACGCCGATCCGTCATAAGGGCCGCCGTCTGCAATGGCCATAACTGTTGTTTGAATTTTTTCCTTCATATCCATTTCCGCCCACGACTGTTTCACCAACTCACTAAACGTGGGCTGCTTGGGTCGTCCTGCCTTTTTCTGCGCCAGCATCAAATTTGAGTCAACCAACTGCTCCTCGGTAACGATGCCGGCGTTAATCTCAGTGCGAGCCTTGTTGTAGTGTCCTCCGCAAAGGCCGCGGTATCTGGCCTTATTCTCACATCCTGGCGTGAGGCACAACACCACGGGTTGTTCGTCGCTGGATTCTTCTGGGAGCAGTTTCTCAACTTCGTCGATGGCGTCCAAAGCGGCCGCCAGCCCCCTTTTTGCCCGCTGAAGAGCATTCTTCATCTTCTCAACAGTTCTGCTGTTCAATGCACAAATCCTTCCACCAGTTTGCTGGCCCAGGCGCAACGACTCACCAAATATTATCACAAATTTTCTCTGAGTCGGTAGATGATACATAACACGGTGGTAAGCAACAAGTTAGGCGGCGGCTGAGAAAAATGCCCAAAAAATCCCCTTAAGATCTGTCTGTGTTCTAAATTATGTGGTATTATCTTCCCCAACGGAGACGATCCACACGGATGGGACACAAACCGCCGGGAGGATCAAGCGTGTCTCAGAAATTTATTGGTAAACGAGTGCAAGTCGAGCATGTGGTTATGAGCGTCAGAGTGCCCCAAAAAGTGCAGCAACGCATCGCCCCGTTGGTCGCGTCCAAAACGTGTGTGATTGCGGAGTGCGGGAATCCGTCGTCCGCTCGTGGTTTATGCCCGACGTGCCGAGCGGCGTCCAAAAGCGCGATCAATAACGGCCTGGCGACGGAAGAGGATCTCATCCGGCAGGGGATGTTGCTACCGCTCCAAAAGACTGGCCGCACCGCCAGAAGCAAGTTTGCCCAGCAGTTACAAGCCGCAACGGAATGACCCAAGGTGTCTCACAATGGAAACTTATCTCGGCCGCCTAACATCACGATGCGAAAACTTGGCCAACTGTGAATCAGCCGACCCAGCAGTGCCAATGCTTGCGAACGCCGTGGGCCTGTTGGCCGTGATGATTGAGAGCGGGCAATCGCCGCGGGAGGTGTTGTTGGATGCCACCCAGGCCGCCCAGGGTTTTGGGCGTCTTAAAAACGACAATCTATCGGTTTGTTGACGCTGGCGAGTTGTCCTACATCGACTTAGGGCTGCCAGCCAATCGCGTGTGGCCGCAGGTGCGGCTCGTAGAGCAGTTTGACCACATTGGAGCCGAATTAGCGCCCTTGGGCTCTGCCGGGGTGCAACCCGACTGAAAGATAAATTTTTTAGATGGAGTTGAGCGTGATCGACATCGTCACGGAAGATTTGCTGCCCATCAACAAAGTGCCCGCCGAGTTGCCGAATCGGCCGTCGGTTTCAACGATCTGGCGCTGGCACCTGCGCGGCATTGCTGGCGTAAAGTTGGAAGCGACCAAAGTTGGCGGCAGGAAATACACGTCGCGGGAGGCGTTAGCACGTTTCTTTGCCGCCACGAACGCGCCTGAGGCGGGCCATCATCACGTCGTCGTTGACTCGCGGCGCCACGAGGCGGCAGAACGGGAACTCGACGAGGAAGGTATTTGACCCCCTTCACTTTTTTCAAAGAGGACGTTGGACATGATTTATCAGCTGGCCACCCAGGATGACGAGGTTATGGCCGGCGCGGCGGGCAAGGGAATTGTCGACGAAGATTCGCGGTTGCAGAACGCAACCACCACCCTGACCGGACTCGGAGAACGGGTTGCAACGTTCTACTCGGCCGTCGCGAAGCAAATGGCGGTCAAATTGATCATGGACCCCGAGCGGTACGACAGGCGACAAGTTTGCATCCTGGACCACCGTGCTCCAGAGGCTATTACCGAGGCCGAGGTGGCCGTTTTTGTTGACGCACTACGAGTTTTGATGGAGTAAAAGTATGAGCGATTCCCTGTCTCTGGAAGCGGTACGATTTGACGACAAAACAAGGGTGCGGGCGGCGCTCGACGAGGAAGTCATCGACGACTATGCGGAACAATGGGAGGGGGTCGAGGAAGGAGAATACCCGTTTTCGACTCCCATCGACGTGTTTTTTGATGGCACCTATTACTGGTGTGCTGACGGTTTCCATCGCGGTATTGCCGCCCAGAAAGCCGGCAGGAACGTCATCACTGCAACCGTCCATGAGGGCACCTGGGAAGATGCCTTTTTGTTCGCCTCCAAGTGCAATTGTGACCACGGCTTGCGTCGCAGCAACGAAGACAAGCGTTACATCATCAACAAGTACCTGACTTCTAAAAAGTGGGGCAAGCAATCCGCCCGCTGGATCGCTGAAACCTGCGGGGTTTCCAACAATTTTGTCTCGACTATAAGGAATGGCTTAGCCGAGGAAAATCAGACGTCATCCGATGACAACAGAATGACTGTCGAGACTCAAGATGGGAAGACTAGGGCGGTTAGAAAGAAGAAAAAGAAGAAAAGCACGTCTGGGAACAAGCCGCCTGCTTCAGATTCCGAAGACTCCACGCAACAGGATTATGGAACGTGCCCGAGTTGTGCCGGCACTAAATGGAACGACGATGACGCGGAAGGCGACGTTTGGTGTTCCAAGTGCCATCACCCACATGGAGAACCGGCCACGGAAGTCGACGATGATCGCGTGAAAACACAGCGTCAGAAGACCGTCAAAACTGTGGAAGCCCTGATGCGGGCGTTTGATGACCTCCATTTACTGTTGCCGAAACAGAGCGTACACAAGCGGTCCATTGACCTGTGCAAGGGGATGCTTGACACCCTGGATGAGTGGAAGTGATGATGGAACTCCCATCCCTCTACGTCTCGCGACTACGGAACGAAGATATTGCGACCACTGTCAACGTTGACGGTGACTCTAGGGTGGCCGGACCAACCGGATGTCACGCGCTGCCCCGTTTTGAGGTAGTCGACACGCCCATCCACGTGTTCTGCGACGGCGAGACGTACTGGTCTGTGACAGTCTCCATCGGGGACTGGCCGCCCAGAAAGCCGGCAGGAATTTCATCACTGCAACCGTCCATGAGGGCACCTGGGAAGATGCCTTCCTGTTCGCCTCCAAATGCAATTGCACCCATGGACTGCGCCGCAGCAGGGAAGACAAGCGTTACATCGTCAACAAGTACCTGACTTCTAAAAAGTGGGGCAAACGCTCGGTCCGCTGGATTGCTGTAAACGGGAGATTTGGGAGCCGGCGAAAGCACATTTGGACGTAATCAAAAAGCTGATTGGATAGAACGTGACACTATTAAACGACTGGGCCGGCAGCGGTCGTCAACGGCGGCCACAAGGCGTCTGCCGCCCGCCTAAGCCCAAACAAACATATTGCCTGCCCGTCGGCACCGAAGTGAAAACGCGACGTGTGGGGGGCGATGAATGGCGCGAACACGTCACCCGCGAGCAACTTGTGTTCGAGTGTGCCGAGCGGCGGTGTGGGTCGCTCCTGACTTTCAACTACCGCGGTTGGTCGGTCAGAGTCTCTCGCGAATCGGTCAGTTGCAACTAACAGATAGGGCCCCAGCGGTGAGTAAAAGAATCAGGTTTTTCGTCCCCAAATCGTTCAATCCGGCGGTGACGTTGCCACTGAGGCTGATCCGGCACGCGCAATCCGCGCGCTATTTCATGCATCTTGTCATCTCGAGACTCTGCCACGCAGATTACGCCGTGCTGAATCGCGACTACGTGCGGGCCGATCTGGGACGACGACTGGCCGACAATCTAAACGATGCCCTTCTTGACGCTGGCGAACTGCAACGCGTGCATGATCGCTGGAAAAATCCAGTTGGGTACTTGCCAGGCGAGCAATACGCAAACGACGCGCTGGTGCCCTTTTATCCCACCGACCCGGTGCTGATTGACCGGGTGACGAAAACGCAGGCCAGGATAGAAGAGTATCACCGCCAACAACAATCGCGCCGGGAGCGGCCAGCAGATGCACACTGGCGCGGGTGGCAAAACCGGCTACGGGTCGACGCCCGGCGGGCTAATAAGACGCTCAAACAACTCGGCCGGTCCAACGCGTTCGGGATTCAGGGGCTCAATATCCTGCACATCCGCGAGCGTAATCTACGCTATCACATCGACGCCTATGGCCGGGTGCACAACTCGATCAGTTCGCTGGATAGACGTCTGCGGGCATCGCTGAAACTCGGCAAAGAGCAGCTCGTGAATGTCGATATCAGCAACAGTCAACCGCTCTTTCTCGCACTCGTTCTAAGCTCTCAAAACCCCCACCAACGGGCTAAACAATGGGTCGTATCTATGGATACCCTTGTCCCTGCCCTCTCGCCTCCCTTTGAGCAAACCAGTTTTGAGCGTGAATTTCTAGAGTCTGCGAGCAGTGGAAAGTTATACGATTTGCTGGTACTCGACACTGGGCTATCGCGTGAGCGGGTGAAAACAAAGGTGATGTCTGATGTGTTTGGTAAACGGTTCGACAAACGGGGCCGATACCCGTCGATCGTCGAAAACTCGTTTCGGCGACGATGGCCGAATGTCTACCGGTTCATCCGCAAATTCAACGCGGTCGCGGACGATCATGGCGCGTTGCTCAAGTTCTTACAGCGGGTTGAGTCCCAGTTCGTTATCAACGGTGTTGGTGGGCGACTGGCGGGCACGGACGGTGCCTTTCTCTCGCTGCACGACGGCATTTTTGCGGGTCGCTCGCATGTTGATCAAGTGATTCAGGCCATGGGGGACGAGGCGGCTGCGTGGGGCTGTCGGTTGCCCCTCAAGATAGAGCACGAAAATCGCCAGAGGCGGATAGAGGTGGGATTGTTGGCCACGTAAGAACCGGCGCCCATTCGCCTCAGGTCGGAACCGTACAACGCCGACAAGCGTCACATCGTCAACAAGTTTCTGATTTCCGATACTGGGGCAAGCGATCCGCCCGCTGGATTGCTGAAGCCTGCGGGGTTTCCAATATTTCGTCTCCAACCTCAGAGCAGAACCCCCAGAAGAACCAGAAAAAGCGGATTCACATGTCAACGTTGACATGTGCACGGTAGTTGAGAACCGGGATGGGAAGACTAGGCCGTCTAGAAAAAAGAAATCCAAGTAGAAGAGTGCCACGAAACTGGCCAAATCGGCCAAGGTGGAAGCTGAGTATCAGCTAAAGCAGTCGTCCGCGACGCTCGGCCCGCTGGATTGCTGAGGCCTGCGATGTTTCCAACACCTTCGTCTCGAATCTCAGGGCGGAATATCCAGAAGAACAGGATCCTGTTGTCAACGTTGACAACAGAAATGCCGTTGAAACTAAAGGCGATAAGCGCCCGAGGCGGAAAGAAGTGGGATGGTTGGCCACGTAAGAAGCGACGTCGCCCATTCTGGCGGCTACACTCCGGGCTCGGCTGAGGGATTGCGTTTGGGGCGCAATGTCGCACATCAGCCTTCAAAGTCGGCTTCGGCAGATGGGTGATGCGGCTATTTCGCTTTAATAGGCTGCGCAGTTTCGGTGCTCGACTCGTTTCCACAGTGCGCATCACGCTTTCCTCGAAAGCATCCCATTTCTCCCGATGGGTATTGGCAGCGAAGGCGTTCAGGCCGAGCGGGATTTCGATGAAGGACGTGCTGTCTGGCCGAAACGTCAAATCTGGGAAAGCGGCTCGCAGGTGGTCATCAATCCATGATTCCAGCGTTGGTTGCTTTCGCTTGAGCGCCGTCAGATAGCAGCAGGCCCCGCTCGAATCAAATTCAAAGCGTGGACCCCAATTGCCGCTCAATTTCATGTCGACGTAGATGCGCGACTGTGTCTTATTCCGAACCTGATGCTTCACGAAACCCTGGCGGGCCCGCTTATAAAACTGCAGCTGTGGAAAACTTGAGCGGTGTGCGGCATTTAACTTGCGAACTAGGTGGGCTGCGTATTCCCGATTGGTGGCACGGTTGCCTCTTCGGTCTCAGTGCCCATTCTCCTTCGGCAGTCAAACATGCGTTTGCGAATGAGTAACTGCCATTCGCTTAAAGTAGTTCGCCAACTGCTTTTTCATTGCTGCTTTCGTGCCGTCTACGGGTATCCCAAGTTCTGATGCGAATGCCTTAAATCCTGGTAGCTTCAGATTGTCATACGCGTTCGTGACCGAAGATATAACTTGACTAATGTTGTCTTCTGTGACGTTATTCCGAAGATGCGCAATATCTAAGGCATATTTCTTGGCGCATTCCAGATCTCGTTCTTTTGCCGTCAGTGGGACGTCTTTTCCCCTCGATTCGAGCCAGTTCTGAAATCCCTCGCAAATCTCACTTTTACTTCCTGACAACTCAAACCCAAGTAACTTTCCAACTTTGGTGCCGTCGGCTGCATTGAGTTTTGTGAAGTCCTTAAGAATCTCCTCCGAAGATTCCGAAAACGCTCCATCGCAAAATAGTTTCGCACGCTCACTTATGCCTAGCGGTCTAGCGCGGGATTCCTTGATTAGTTTCTTGATGTTCTTTTCGACATCGCTCAAGGATTGCCCTGGAAAACAATCCCTAAGGTTGACGAGCGCCAAAATGTTCTTTTCGATTTGCGGCAGCGGCTCGCCTGGAAAGCATTCAAGGATGCGTTCCAATGCCGAAAGGCTCTTCTTTGCCGGCGCTGATAAATGCGGACTGAGTCTTAGGATCGCATTGATAAAAGTGTTGGTCGATTCCATTGCTCGCGATCAAACCCCTTTGAAAGTGTACTGCGCAATACTGTCATATAGTTCCTTCGCTACGCGCCCGTAAATCTTGCGACCATCCGCATGTGAACCTAGCGGCGTGCTTCCCTCTGCGTACTTTGGAATGAGAGAACTGTTTGAAATCGAGTTTTCGAATACAGTATCTCGTGCGATCTCGTACTGGTGAACTGATTCCTTAAGGCGAAGCAACTGCCTTGCTTCTGCTTTTGTGAGTTTATTTGTCGTGCCTTCGCCATAAAATGACTTGTTAATCACGATCCCAACGCCACCCACATCCGCCCGAAAGGAAGCAATCTTAAAGAGATCGTCCAACCTGTGTACGGTTCGCTCAATCGAATCAACGTCGTTCGGGTGGAGTGTCGTTGGTATGAGAACGTAATCGGACGCAAGTACCGCATTGAATGATGAAGTGGTCAGGCGCGGTGGACAGTCGAAAAATACTAAATCGAAATTGTCAAAAATAAACTGATCGTGAAAAAAAAATCGGTGACAAAATCTGACTTCGTGTTTATTGATGAAGAAGCGTGACTGCTGGCGAAAGTCGCTTCGTTCGAGAGTCTCGTCGGCAATAATCGCCTTTCCGTGAACGCCCGTGCCTTGAATTCCGGTCATCAGCCTATTTATAAGGACGCTGCTTTCCGATTCCTTGTCTTCGATTAAGCACCCTGAAGTGAACTCGTTACCACTCCTGTGGGCCAGCGATTCGTGGTCAACGCAAATGTTGGAAAGGCTTCCCTGAAAATCCAAGTCGACGATCAGCACGTTAAGATTTTTTTTATCAATTACACCGGTGGCAAAAGCACTTCCAAGATTGGCTACCGTCGTTGTTTTTCCGACGCCGCCCTTCAGATTCTGAACGGCAACGAAACGTGTTTTGCGTTCCTCGCGGGGCACAAATTGCGGTATCGACGAGTTCGAATCGATCTCTCTAAACCAAACAGTGGAGTCAACCTCTTCGAGTTTTTTGAACTGTTTTTCTAACCGTTCCCAATCGGCTTTGAGAATACGATAACCGGTGCTCACCTTTCGGTGCTTAGCTGTAATCTGCTTTGCGGATTCTTTCAAGGATCCGACTTCTGATTGTAGCTCGCCATTGTTTGCAGCAAGTTCGTCATTGTTTTTCTCGATCTCGATCAATTGTCCATTTAGCTTTAGCGATTCCCTTTTTGCATGATCCAGTTCATCCTGCATCCGTCTCAATCGGTCGGCATTTCGCAGTTTACGGACGACCAGAACAATTATCGCGGCAATGAGAATGAGCAACACAATTAATTGAAGCACGGCAGGAAGTGAGTCGAACCAGTGGTCGAGGATTTGAATTGCGTGCTCCATTGCCAAGATGCCTATCGCGACAGGTATGACTTTAGGTCGCTAAAATCTCATGTTGGGCGAATATCTTGGCAATGTCAACTAGCTAATTTTGCAACTTGACAGGGATTGGCTTAAACGCATGACATAACCGACAAAGTCACCCTGGGTTCCCCGCTTGCGTTTTAGACTGCACATCGATGTCGGAAGGTACGCCGATGCCCGTGATGGAGTCGCTGGCTTGCGGGGTGCCGGTTCGCGACGGAGGCATCAAATGGTACGGCATCTGGCGATGTGGTTCGTCGTCAAGACAGTCGCACGGTGTCTCGGCCTTCGCGTCGCCCGTCCCTTAATGTCGTTCCCACTCAGGAACCTGAAGACTACGTTGATAACCGACCAAGACAGAATCGCCGCGTGGGAACTGACTGGGGTGGCGTCGTTGAGGCTTACATAAAAGACAACGCTGATGATCCGGACTCTATTTCAATTGCCAGCGTCAGTGAGCCATTTTCGTCGCGAGATGCCTATTACTGGGCCGATAAGAATCCTGCCAACAACCTCATTGTGCCGACGGCTTGCGAAATGAAAACTCCGGTTCCGTCGCTGGACTGTTCCGATCGACCACAGGACAACTTATAATCGCAGGCGCAGTCCAGCTTCCGGATTTTCAGCGCGGCTGGGTGTGGGACGACGAGCATATTCGTTCCCTGATCGCCAGCATTTTCGCTTTCCTACCCAGTGGGGGCGATCAACATGGAAGGTGGTCGGCTTGATGACATCCTGCGAAAAAAAATCCAAGGCGGTTGAAAACCCAAAGGCATGCCGAAGAGCGAAGCCTAGCCAGCTAGGAGAGGGCCATGATGATTTTGATTCGTATCGAGACGCATATTTCACCCATCCTGCGCCGGAGGCGCGCTTTCGGTTTAGAAGTGCGTTTGGGGCCACGTTGTACTTGAAGACATCCCTGTCGTAAGATGGACTCAGTCACTGTCCACCCCGGTCATAATGCCCAAGATCTTCATCTGCTTCGTAGTCTGGTAGAGACCGCGGTTACTCGAGCTTTGACGATTGCCAGTCGCGCGACCAACCAGCAGCTCGCTCTGGCCGTAAGATCGGTAATGGCCTACTTCAGGTATAATGTCCAGGGAGGTGGATATTTTTGGGGCATTTAGGGGCAATTGTCCACCAATGGCAGGAAAACAACGACATAATGACGATGCGCTAGCCATGGCAAAGCGGACGATCGCAAGGATGCCGTCCACGACATCGTATGGGCGATATGCAACTCGAAGGAGTTCATCCAACGGATCGACAAATAGAGAGATTAGGAATCGAGATTCTTGAGTGTGGGAAAACGGCAAAAAGCTGTTTTTTTCGCAAGGTTGCGGGCCTCTTGAACGGGTAAAATGCTGAAAACAAGGGGGTTTTGCGTGTCGGGACGTCGGTTACACTCGTTCGATAACGACAGGGGAGTGCTTTGTTGTGATTTGCGAGTCTCGTTCGTTGAGCGATAAACTAACTGCGTGGCTTTTGACTGCAAGAAAGTGAGGTCGGCAGCGATGGTGAATCGAAGTTTGTGTTGTACATCCGTCCTCGTTGTTCTGTTCGCCTGCTCGTCGGCCTTCTCAGCAGACAAGTTGAATCATTGCATCGAGACGCTCAAGTCGCAGGAGTGGGATGCGCTATCGGCAACCGCAGTCGTGGAATTCAACGCTCAGTACTTTGAATTGCTACAAGAGAGGAATGCTGACGAGTTGGATCGCACGATGAAGGTCCTTGGCAGACTTGGATCTCGACCGACCGCCCAAGCAACGCTCGCTGAGCAGCCCGAACTGGCGGGCCTTCTCGCATCTTCGCTCGAATCAGACAAGAATGGTCCAATGTGGATTTCAAAGTCATTACGGCGAGCTGAAGACCGTCCCATTTTGATGACACTTTATGGCCTTTGTTCAGATTCCGCGGAGTGTGTGAGTCTAGCGCAAATGCTCGACCGTGACGGCGACATTATTAGTCGGCTTTGCCGCAATGATGCCTGGGACGCAGTAGTTTGGTTTGAGAGGTTGCCAACGGATCGCGAGGCCCAGCGGCAATACCGAATGTGGCTGAGGGATCTGCTCGACGCCGCGATGCGTTCTGACGACGAACAATCGCTAGATCGCGCACAAACATTGCTGACAATTCACTCGGCAAACATAAGAGAGAAACTAGACGGAGATCTGACATTTCGCGACGAGTTCGTCGACCAGTTGTGGCCGATGTTTGCCAAGATTTTGAACGACCAAACAGATGATGTCGCATGGGGAATCTATGTCTGCGATCCCCGGGTATGGGACTTGCTATCTCGTTACGGTAAGCGTGGACAACAGTTGTTTGCAAGTCATGGTCCGATTGCTGTTGATTTGCTCGTCGGCACGGAATACAGAGATTGTTACGACCGTGTTTTGGATGCCTTAGAAAGTAGCGATGAAAGGACCATTGACGCACTCTACGACGATGAACTGAGGCAGGAACCGCTTTTCGGTAAGCTGCTCAATCGCAAATTACCAGGCGGCACAATGGCTAAGGCACTTCACAATCTCGCGCTCGATCGCATCAATGCCCCGAGTTTGCTAACGAATTATGACAAGCTTTCCAATGCTGCGCTGATTGAACAATTAGGACCACCTCCCGATGGCCCAACGACTTGGATTCCAGGGTATAGCATTTATTATTTGGCAAAAAAGTACGCACAGGGTAGAGACATCAGTGGGATGGACGTGGTGATGGCTGCCGTCGACGTGGCTGAGATTGTACCGCTGGTGAAAGGTACGTCTAAAGGCGTCAAGCTTGTCCAGCAGGGAGTGAAGAGAAGTCTGCAGAAGCGTGGGATGACACGTTTGGCGAAGCGTGCAGAGAAACAGTCAGCCCGCGAGTTGTTTCCTTGGACACTTCGTCACAATCACGGGTTGGTTCGAGAATCACACCTTGCTCTGAAAGGTATTGCGGTGGCGGACGTAACCAGACTCGTGCGCTTTACATTTCAAAAGTCGGGTTTTGGAAGAACGACCTTCAAGCGACTGAGCAGCTTGGAAGCTCGCGTTTTCATGCGTTCTGATCGCCGCGTCGTAATCTTGATCGACCCGAATCGCATTGCAAGTAGAGTTGGAAAAGTTGTTGTCGAACACTTGGCAAGCACTGCGACAGAGGCAGGTGTTAGTATTGCGATCGACACAATCTCTCCAGCGAACAACCAAGGCAACGAAGTGCGTCCAATAGGAAAAACGTGGAATCGTGAACAGACGAGAGCTTGGAATCGCCATATCTCCACTTGGTGGCTGGCGAACGCGATCGGCACGTTCGATCAAGTAGAATCACCTGCGTCTAACAACTGAACGTTCGCATGAGAGACCCATGGTCGCCGATAGTAACGGGACTTATCGATTTGTACTTTATGGCCGATCCGGGTCTGGAAAGACCTGTGTCCTTGCTTGTTTGGAAACCGAGGCGGCGCACCCGCGTGAACTCTCATGCACTCGAAAACCTGTTGACGTTCCAAAACCAAACGGCCTTAAGGCTTCGTGGAATCCTGAAGAGCAGATTGTCGCTGGCCTACACGCGGGTCAGGAATGGATCGAAGACGCGCGGCGAGCCCTGAAGCGAAATGAGCTGCCCAAACCGAATTCGCCCGACTTCGACTCGGTCACGCCGCGGTTGGATTTTAAGGTCAGTAGTGAGGAGCGAGGGGAATTTCTCGTTCGCACTGTTGATTATTCCGGCGAATTGATCAACCCGCTCGACGAAAGTGTACATGGCTCGACGGCGAATGCCCTAAAGGCACATCTACAAGAATACGATGGGTTTCTTCTCCTGGCTGAGATTCCGCGAACGGACGACGATCGCGACATTCTCAGCGAGGAAATGATACGGCTCCGGCAGGCCTTCATATCTTTGCGGGAACAGCTAAATGGCGAAAGCGTTGTGGACGTACCTGTCGCCGTTGCACTTACCAAATGGGACCGACGATCGGAGATTGATTTTGAGAACTTCGACTGTGAATCCGACAAACTGAAGCAGTTCCTCGCTGAACACCAATCGCACCGTTCGCTAGTAGACGCGATTCGAAACGCTCTCAGCGACCAGCCTAGTGAAATGGATCCGCGCAAGATAACGGGCAACGACTTGGGGGGATTGTCGTTCGGCAATTGCGCGGTGTTTCCAACGAGCGCTTTTGGCCGTGCTGCAACTGAGGGCGGACTGGAAGTACCTTCTCCGGGAAATCACAAACCATTTGGTCTGGTTGAACCATTTGTTTGGCTGGCCGATTGTCGCGACACACTTGATGCCAGGCATCTGCACAGAGAATTTAGTGAATCGCAATGGATGAATTGGACTCCATGGCCTTTGAACGGCCTCCAAAGAGTGAGTCGCAAAGCGCGGAAGCTGAAAGGGAGGATGCCCGCATCGACAAGTGCGGCAAAGACCGTACGGCAGATTGCCGTAAAGACCGCGAAGTTCGTCTTAGCCATCACGTTAATGTGGTTGGCGATGGCAATATGCATTGCTATTGCGGCCTACGACGGGTTCCAAATGTTGCAGTTCAAGAGCCGCCTCGCCGCTGCTGAGAACCCACAAACAGACGAAGACGCTCTTGTTAAAACTCGTGAGTGGTTCGACAACTACCGACGCCAGTGGAATGGTCCCGTGTTTTCTCCGACGGCCGAACGGGCCAGGCTAGAGATGACCAAAATAGACGAAAAGATCGAGAAGCGTTACTGGATTCCTGTCGAGGAGTCTACGTCCTACACCGAAAAGGCGGCGGCGGCGCGAAAGTACCTAGAAAAATCTCCCAATGGGAAACATGTTAGTCAGTGCAAGGAGATGGTCGACAATTGGCAATTACGACAGAAACAACAAGCTAACGATGACTGGCTTGCCGCACGCAATCGTCAGTCTGCAGGAGTATCCGAAGAAAACGAACTAACTTCGTGCCTCGCGGCGTTCCAAGAGGGACTTCCCTATCCGGAAGTTGGATCGGATGCCCAGCGCAACAGATTGCGCGAACTGCGAAGTGAAACCGGACAGAGTCTGGCTGATCTGACAGCTCGAAAGGACTGGGAACAATTCTCAACGAAGTACAGGGTAACTGTGGTTGCAATCGACTTCGGCACCGCATCCAAGCTACTTGCCGAACGGGAGCCTAAAGATGATCGGTGGCAGGCGCTCGTGGACGGATTCTCCAACGAAGTAAGCAAACGCACGACGACTCAAGTGCAGCGACGCCTAAGAGATCGTCAATTCGAGGTTGCATTAGACACATTCCAACAAGGCCGCGATGCGATCAAGCACGTGGAAACCGCCATACGACCACTGTTTTCCAAATTGGCGGATGCATTGCTGGAGGGGCAGCGGGAGATGAACTCAATTGAGCAAGAAATTCTTCGGCAACATGATGAATATCTCTACGGAAAAGTGAAAAGCCGCAAGGACCACAGCGCGTGTGGCGATTATCAAAAAAATGCGCCGCTCAAGTCGATGCAAAAGTACGTGTCTGAATACAAGAAGTACTTGGATACCTGTCAAAATGAGCTAGAAATCGCGTTGTCCGCAAAGGTGTATTGGGACGAATCGTATAGTAATGGCAACTACCATGTGCTCACTGTTTGGATTGACGACCGAATCCACTTTCAAAAAAAACCTCTGCCGTGCACACCCGGCCAGCTATCGGGAGAACTTACAAGCAAGCAAGGTCAATTTGAGTTGCCCAAAGGAAAACTTGCTGAATCCGTGAAAGTCAGAGTCAAGATTATCGAAGATGATAACTTGATTGACGGCCTCATTTTCTGGGCCGGAGACGACGACGCTGGAAGTGGCGCGGCGACGATTAAGCGTAGCGAACTTCGGGCGGGCAAGACGATTAATCTACGACCCAGCGATGGCGGAAAATTCGAGAACGAACTTCGCCTCAAGATCGCCAGCGGTCTTCCAACGGAGCCAAAGTTGCCATCATGGAACAGCCAATAGTCTTTGCACTGACACCTCGAGCAGGCCAGTGGAATCATCGATATCTTGTCCCCCGTGAAAGCTGCTGGCCCCAGGAAGTGCTGTCACGTTTGGCAGATCGGGCGCGCGAGAAGCCGCACGGGTTTGATTACGTATCTGCGTCGCGCAAGGTAAGTCAACCGACTACCGGACGCATTGGATTAGAGTTGTTGGTGCTTCACGATGACCGTCTGAAATCGCGCGGACGATCAATCGTGAGCGAGGCGTTGTGTGAAGCGCTGGAACAACAGATGAGTAAGTTAGACGAGTTGGTTGTAAAGAAAATCGATTGGGAGGCTGAAGGGACGCATTTGGTTGTCGAGTGTGCTGAACTCAACCAGTGGCGAGAAACACTGGTGCGACAGCTGTCAGTAAGTGGATTTACAGAATCGTCGAATCAAAATGGTCGACGGATCGTTTTGACCGTGTCGTCGATATTCTTGTTACTCACCGTACTAGTGTTAGCATTCATCTGGTTGCCGAGAAATGGACAAACAGAGCCGCAACAGAACCGTCTTGCTCACACGAGTGCTGCCATATCGCCAGAAAAACTTGGGGACTTGTCCGGCATTCTTGGAATCCCGGTCACTGACACAACTGAGTCGTTGGCGGCAAGGGTGGCGGAAAAGTTGGCAACCGATCTATTTAGCGATGAACGACAAGAACCAAAAGCACAGAATTCGCCTGAAGCTCGGATTCAAGAGACGCTGAAACGACTTTATCGAGCTGTATATAGAAAGGAGACCGACGAGAATCTTGAAAAGCTGCTGGCGGATCAAGGACTGATCTTGAATTTAAAGAAACTCTATCCCCAAAGCCAGTTTGATTCGAATGGGCTCTTAGCGGAAGAACATTCCACACTTGGTCTGCAAAAAATGTCGGCGGCAAGCTTCCATGACGTAATTAGGCTGATCAGCAACCTTCAAAAGGTCATTGAAGACGTTACGCCACCATTACGAGCAGATTCTGATGATTTGTACGAACAGCTATTTGCGGCAATGCGTCTGAATTACGCGAACACCTTTCATCGCACGACAGGCAACGGCGATATCCACCGCAGGTTCTACATCCACGAAGACGTAGAGTTGGCCAAGCGGCTGTTTAACTTGCTTGATGAGCCCGCGTTGCTTCGCCTTCGCGATGCGGAAAGCAACCCCGATGGCCTCGTCGATAAGCTTCATGAGCTTGCGAAGGAATACAACTCACCAGGTTCTCAACTCTCACAAGACGGTTTGAATTTTCAAAAGCGTCGGTTTCGAGACTCAACGCCTCAGCGAATTGTCTTTGAACACCTCGACACCCTGCTGAGGACCTGTGCCGCCCAATTCAAGGATGTCGGAAATGCGGGGACACCCACAGAAGGTGCTACCAGGTCGCTCCCTAGTTCACCGAAACAACTTAAACAAAAACACTCGCGGCAATGAAAGCGTTGGCCGGGTGATCACGCAATCGCTCAACTCGCGGTAGACAAGAAGAGATCGATCGTTACGGGGCAAATCTGTAGACGTGGCCGTGCCTGACACTTCATCGACTGTAAGCCGCCTCGCCTCTCGTACTGGGCACAGGCTGCCCGTTTGCTGATCTCGCCGCTCAAGACGCGGCGGCGGATCTCTGCCCATTTCTCCATATCCGTAAACACCCTTGGACCTCACTTCTTCCTTGACGGTACCGCACGACACTTTTGGCGGTCAAGAAGTGCGAGTTATCCATGATTATTCAAATCCAGAGCCTGCGGAATCGAATAGTGATGTGAACCCGTTTCGCAGCGCACACCATCAATCCACAGGAGACCGCTCTATGTTCCGTCGCATCTTTTCCGCCGCCGCCCGCCTCGCCGACTCACTGAACCTGTTCGCTTCGACTGTCGAGGAAGCCAACCAAGTCGCCCGCGTTGGCATGGGACTGGACAGCCACGACCTTGACGAGTTTATCGAGGGCGAAGTCATCACAAACAAGGCGTTACCGGCATCAAATGGACGCCGGCGTCGAGCAACGGCCAAGTCGCGCGGCTAGGACCACCACGAAAAGCAACGAGAGGTCGGCTGATATGCCGGCCTCTTTTTGTTTCTTGTTTCGGCTTACCGTCGAGTGACAAATAGGGTCCTCCCGCTCGCTCATCAAGAAACACCGACAATCGCGACCCTTTCAACCAGAAAAAGGCCTGCCATTTGGGGTCTACCCTATTGGGCACTAATTCGGAATCAGAACCATGTTCGGCTGCTACCTTCGCATTAGCTCCGTTGGCCAAAACATCGCCAGCCAGCAACGAGAAATCAAACGCTGGCTTTCTGGTAGCGGCATCGACTCTGACCAAGTCGAGTGGTTCGTCGACACCGCGACCGGTGACAATCTTCAACGCCCCGAATTTGATCGCCTGCAAGCGGCTATCTTCCAAGGCGAGATTGAAACCGTCGTGGTTTGGAAGCTCGATCGCCTCTCGCGCAGCATCCGCGATGGTATTAACGTCTTGGCCGACTGGTGCGACCGTGGCTTGCGAGTCGTTTCCATCACGCAGCAAATCGACTTCACCGGCGCAACGGGCAAGATGTTGGCCGCCGTATTGCTTGGAGTGGCTGAGATGGAGCAAGAAACCCGGCGAGAACGACAAGCCGCAGGGATCGCTGCCGCGAAAGAACGAGGGACTTACCAAGGCCGCCGGAGAGGCACCACGAAGGGCAAACCTGAACGAGCCACAGAGCTACGCGAGAAGGGGCTCACCATCGAAGAAATCGCCACCGCGCTGGGCGTTTCGCCTCGAACAGTCTTCCGATACTGCAAGACCATACGCTGAACTGCGTGCTGCACCTTGCTTGGCTCCTGCGCCCGTCCCCAAAACCCTATTCTACCGCTGGCGACTCTTTAGTTATCCAGCCATTCTCTCATGCACGCTACACTCCCCACTAATCGTTCCTCTTGGTGCGACTCTTGGCAAGAACGATAGGTCAAATCGTGGCACGTTCGGCAGCCGAAGTAGCGGCCTTGCAGGTAGAGCTTGGTCACGCGGCGCGCGCAAGGCACGTTGCACTTGATCAGCGGGCAGATGAACCACCACCGCAAACCACTCAAGTGGGGCTCTGTCGCTTGTAGTCGAATTGAGTAGGCCAGATCCTTGCCATCGTTCCAGCGGTAGTACAGCCGAAACTCTCTCTCTAGCCCGTCGACAAAGTTGACAGAGTAACGCACCGACGATTCGCCACCGCCGCAGTACGTCCACGAAAGCGAACCCCGGCTCCCTGGCGCTAACACACCTTGTCGCTTCAACTTGCCTACGTCCAACGACGGGCATTCTTCGACCGTGGCCTTTGTGTCATAGCGATCCCACGTTCCGCTACCTAATCCACCCATAGCTGCCCTCTTTTGCCTAAATCAACTGGAAATTTGGGATCGTCGATTACCCATTTTATCAATTCACGACGTATTCTCCGATGTCAGTAACCATTTGACCAGACTGATTATTTTGATGAAACGCTCGACGTTATCCGCTTCGTTCGAGGCGGCGTCGGCAATGCTAAACATTGGGCAAACAGGCGGTGGCAGAGGATAATGTTTTATTGGTACTCTGACAACTCGGCGAGTTTTACACGACCACAACCCGCCGCTGTTTCGGGCGGATACCATCCAGACGGGATGACCCCTTTTGCTTTTAACGAGCTGAGTTCTTCGTATCCGAGGTCATGCAGTTTGTTGAACGCTTCTCGCCATCCATCTGGACCGTCATAGTAATATGTCAAGAAACACGCGATTTGGTTTTCAGGTGCTTCTGCTGGGAAGGAAGCTGTATCATCTCCATTCCATGTGAACTGCGTGAAGTGGATAAAGTCTCCGATGATCTTCACGTATCTGTATCGCTTGTCGTACTCGGGTTTCTGCATCCTTTGGCCTACTCGATTGATCGTGGCTGCCCAACGAGGCATTCGCGCTATGCCGTTTCGCGGACACCTTCGGATTTTGTTCAAGCCGCCGCTTTATAATAAAAGAACAAATCGGCCAGTTTTCGGATTTTGGTCGGTTCGATTGTGCTAAGTCACGGATTGGGCCAGAAGTTTGAAAAGTGGCCAAAATGTACCAAACGCAGTTCGCTGCCCGTGTCGCTAAGTCGTTTGTGGCAAGCGACATGACGCAAAGTGGACACTCGCTCACGGTGGCCGAATACGTCGTAGACATATTCGACTTCATGCGTCACCGCTCCTTGGGCGCTCGCTTTGGTGGTGATCTTGGTAAGTCGGTTGTGATAGTCGTACTCGTACTCGATAACCTGGCCGCTGGAAATGTTTGTCTTCTTGGTACGGTTGCCTTCGTCGTCGTAGACGTAGTTCCAGGTGCCGTCCGTGGTAATCAAGTTGTTGGTGCCGATGGTGTAGCCGGTTACCGTGCGGTTGCCGTTGGCATCGTACGTGTAGGTTTCATCGGTGGTGAAGCTGTAGTCTGCGGTTAGCAGTTGGCCGGTGTCGTCGTAGATCAGTGTTCCACTCCTAACGCGCCATTGGCTCTATTCAATGAGCAATGAACTCGGTGTTTTGTAATCTCCATCGTCCTCGGCAGTACGAAATACGGATGCGATTACATAACCCCAGGAAGCGAACGACTCGACCACGAATGCTTTTAATCCGAGTTCAGTCACGGGAGTACCAATGTCCTCATTTATCGCCGACAATTCATCCTGGGTCGGCTCTCGAATGGTAACACCGGATATCTCCATGGTCATCTTTATCGCGTAGACACCCTTGAACAGAAGCTCAATCCGAATTGGTTGCGAATCAGTCGGAAGACTCCTAAGAAGAAGTTGTCCATGGCTGATCAGGTATTTCCAAACCTTGAAACGGCTCTTCGATTGAAACAGGGTTTTCAAATCGGCCTCTCTACTAAAATGGGTTGGCTATCAGCTCGCCGCCTAGATAAAAATCGACATCCGTGAGTCTGTTTTTGCTATCTAGAATATGCAATTCCCAATTGGTGAAACTATTTCGGATTCCATTCTCCATACCGTCCTCAACCGCGTTCATCACTTTCTGTGTTGGATTCGCACCGTCTAATCCATCAAGCATGACCGAGATCTTTACATTTGGATCTGCAGCTGCGTCAACAACTGCTCGGCGAAAGTCAGGGTGATCAAGCAGATCCTTAGCTCCGATTTTAGTCGCCATATCCGCAAGCCCTTCTTCACGCAGCCCAAGCGCTATGTGATCAGTCCAACTATTGTGCACTAACACGCCGGATTCGGAAACGCGGAAAACATGATGTTCGTGAACCTCAAGATTGTGGACTCGAAACGTCCCCTTGCGCGGCTTGACTGCTAAGACCCGCATCTTCCCCGCAGGCTGCTGCAACAGCTGTCCCCTTCGCAGAACCATCGCGGGTGTGAATCTTCCTTCGTCGGGCAAGAAGAATGGGTGTTCGGGCGTGGACAAAATCGGCTCGGGTTCTCCCTCAACGTGAACTTCCACGATCTCGTGAACCGTCGAAGCGAATGTTCCCGTTACAACCTTTCCCGGACCAGGTTTTAAGGATGGACAGGGACCTAATGCCGTGACGTGTGCCAGCCCTTTCTGCCGCATTTCAGGCAGCTCGACGTACGCTTCGTTTCCAACCGCGATGTCGTGTTCGGCTACCCACGTTGCAGGTCGGAGCAAAGTGATGTCCATGGAACTGCCGTCATCGCGTTTCAATAGGAACTCGATTCGACGCCAATCTTTGGGATTGATGGACTGGCTGTCCCAGTCAGGCAAGACTCCAATTTCCTCGGCCGCCAAATCCACAATCTCTTTTGAGACGTCCGTTACCACGCGGTCTCCGACCCGGACTTCCTCAATTCGCTTGTAGGAAAATCCCGAAGTGGTTTGTTCGTTGACGCCAAGTTCCTCAGCCCAAAATGATGAAAACGCGTTGTAGCCAAGCACCGATGTGCCCACGAGCAGCCAAGCAAGAATCCACATTGAGCTTCTAGAACAAATGACCCCGAGGAAGGTATGACTTGTTCGCTGTTGAGTCGCGTCGGCGGATCGCGAAGCACTCAAAGATGAAGGAGTTTTCTCGTTCAGGCAACATTGCCGTTCGTCTTTGAGATTCTGGGCAGCGATGTCGACGATGCGACCGTCCTCTAATGCTTCGTCGTCGTTTACGAGCGCGTCGAATGAAAAAGCGTGCACTGAATCGGTACTCCCCTTGAATTGCTTTGTGTTGGAGCTTCTATCATCTCCCTGTGTCGAATGGCGTGACTTCGAGGAGTTGCTACCAAGCTCTCTACGACGCCGACGCTCACTTTGTGTCACAGCATACGCAACGAATCCAATGGGAATCGTCGCCACGACGTAGGAGATCGTCAGCCAGTTCACCGATTTGAGAAATTCCAGAGAAATTTCAGTGGCCTGTGGTTGCGGATTGATGCCGTCCATCACCACCAGGGTTCCTGCGACGAAGCACTGGTGGGTAGGATTGAGACCTTCATCAGCAAGTCCGTCGACTTTCCAAATGATTCGACCGGTAGACTTCGAAGTCGCCGTACCTGGAGCGGGTCTGAGAAAACGCCCTGATCGGAGGACTTCGTCCCCCACAACTAGCGTACCCGGAATCAAGAATGGATCGCCAGCAGCGGAAACGCCGGCGTGATACCAAGCAGTCCCGGGATGGTTCAAGATGAACTCTCGGTCTGCGAATGATCCGGTAGCAGCCATTTGGTGCTTTTGAACCAAATCAACAACATGATCATCGTGGTCCATTCCCGTTATCGTTAGGAGGTAGTCATCCTCCATTCTACCGTAGCCTTCGCCTAATGCACTCAAGTGCTGTCCTGTTATGAGAATCTTCTCTCCGACGTCGGGAGGAGGAGCAGCAACGTCGTGAATCACTCCAGCAATCAGAGTGATTGGATCGAGATGGATTGGACCGCCAGATTCCAAGAACTCCCTCGCACGATCCGCAATAGGATCTCCCTTATTATCCATATAGAGCTCTTTGTGCACCATCAATTCAGCCATCTCAATTCCGGCGGCTACCTTTCCGGACATTCGCACTGCCCGAAGTGACGCCTCAAAGATCTTCTTCTCCGCTTCCGGGTCGTTCAACACTTCGACGGTTTCATCGTATCTTTTGTAGAAGTGTTCATACTTGCGAATTTGCTCCCGTCGAATCCACGCGATCGAATGGCGATGAGTCGGCTTGAGCCATTGCTCACCCTTGATGATATCAAACTCCATTGGATCGAGATTAGCTGTTAAAGTTGGGTCGAATCGAACCATCCCTGTGGTCGTATTTAGTGAACCAAGGACAACGGCGTTGCTTGGGTCATCAAATCCGAGGAATTCGGGCATGAACACTACTTCAGGCCGTTCATCGTCCTCTTGGCCTGGTGCGATCCTGATTTCAGCCAATCCACTTGCATCTACAAAGTTTGTTGGGTTATTACCGACGTACCGTCGAAGATTGGTGTCTCCCGCCACAAATCTTAGCGGATCTTCAGACAGCCACTCACCTATGCCACTGTCGTAGAATCGAGCACGACTATACTGCAAATCTGACTCCGCGTCCCGCTCTCGGCCCGTAAAACCGAAGAGAAATTCAGTGGTACTGGTGTGTGAAATCTCGTTTCCAAACGCGCCGTAAATGATGTGGTCATCAACCGTCGTCGTGTCTGTACCAGAAGCGTAATTGGCGACGTCGCGAACGTTCCCCAAATCATCGGTCAACGCCCACAGAACATCGCCCGAAGAGTCTTCTTGCGCCAGCACTTGATCTACATTGGGGCCGTGGAGGATGCGGGCATCAAACGCCAAGGAGGAACTGCCATCTCCGTCGGGGTCCTCGTAAACAAGGACAATGTGGTCACCCGCAAATCCTCGTGTCGGGCGCAGGCCGTCGTAGATGTATTGGAACGATTGGTCGATGTCGCTGTCACCGTCGCTGTCGATCTTTTTGGCTAGACGGTGGCCGAAGACGTCGTAGACGTATTCGACTTCATGCGTTACCGCTCCTTGGGCGCTCGCTTTGGTGGTGATCTTGGTTAGACGGTTGTGATAGTCGTATTCGTATTCGATGACTTGACCGCTCGAAATGTTTGTCTTCTTGGTGCGGTTGCCTTCGTCGTCGTAGACGTAATCCCAGGTGCCGTCCGTCGTGATCAGGTTGTTGGTGCCGATGGTGTAGCCGGTTATCGTACGGTTGCCGTTGGCATCGTAGGTGTACGTTTCATCGGTAGTGAAGCTGTACTCCGCGGTTAGCAGTTGGCCGGTGTCGTCGTAGGTATAGTCGGTGGTGCCGTCGTCGGTGGTTGTCGATGAGATCAGGCCGATGTCGTTGTACACCCAGTCGTAATCGGCGATGTCGGTCGATCCCTTGGAATGTGTGAGGTCGGTCAACCGGCCGACGCCGTCATAGGTGTAATTTGTGGCGGCGACAAGCTGCGTGCCGGCGAGATTCTCGTAACGGTCGATGGATGCGAACTGGCCGTCGGCGGCGTAGACGAAATCGACCCGTTTATCGGCCACCGAATTGCCGCCGGATTGTTCCGTCTGTTCGACTTGGGTTAGGCGTGAGAGATTGTCGTACGTGTAGGTGTTCTCGAAATCATCGCTGGTGTCCACCGTGGCAATCAGCGAGGTGCGGTTGCCGAGGGCGTCGTACTCTCTGTCCAGGATGACATCGGGCTGATCGGCCGTTCCCGTGTTGTCGACTTGCGTGCGACGTCCCAAGTTATCGTACGTTAGCGCGTAATCCGAATTGTCGTCGTCGGCACTAGTGAGTTGGCTGGCCGCGTCGTAGGCGAAGGTGGCATCGTAGATGACGATCTGGCTGCTGTTGAGCCACTCTTCGCCGATCAAGCGGTGCAGGTTGTCGTACTCGAACTGGCTGACGCGGCCGTTGCGGTCGGTTTGCTCGGTTAGGTTGCCCGCCGCGTCATACTCAAAGTCCCGACTCTTGTTCAGTTCGTTCGTTTCCGTGATGACGCGATTCAGGTCGTCATAGACCCAAGTCGTCTCGTTATTGACCGGATCAGTCAGCGTCAGCCGGTTTCCAGCCGCGTCGTAGGTGAACGTGGTGTCTCCAGTCTCGGCGTCCGTCACCTTGGTGGGCCGATAGAGATTATCGTACTCCACCGACGTTTCGTTGTTCAACGCATCGATCGTTTTGAGCAAGTTGCCGACGGTGTCGTATTCAAACTCGGTTTCTTCACTGACTTTGGAGCCAACTCCATCCGGGTCGGGCTCGGTGATCTTGGTGCGGCGTCCTAGGTTGTCGTAATCAAACGTCGTCGTTCGACTGAGTGGATCTGTACTCGACGTGAGTTGCCCGAGCGCGTCGTAGGTGTAGGTTAGTTCCGGTGCCGACTCGCCGCCGGCGCCGTCAGGATCGGGCAGTGTTACCTTTGTCACACGGTACAGGTCGTCGTAGGCGTACGTGGTCACGTTGGTCAACGGATCGGTCGTCGTAAGCAGGTTACCCACGGCATCGAATGTGGATTGGTAAACCGGCGCTGCTTGAGAGCCAGCGCCGTCAGGATCGGGTAACGTGACTTTGGTCTGACGTCCCAAGTTGTCGTATTCAAAGCTGGTCGCTCGACTCAGCGGATCAGTGATGCTCGTGAGCTGATCGGCGGCATCATAGACATAGGTCGTCACGGGCGCTGTTTGCGATCCTGCTCCGTCCGGATCGGGCTGAGTAATCGAGGTCAAGCGATTCAAGTCATCATACGCATAAGTCGTCACGTTGCTGAGCGGATCGGTTTCGGTAAGCAGGTTGCCCACCGCGTCGAAAGTGTACTGATAAACGG
>JAJDEH010000455.1 GCA_029259935.1 Planctomycetota bacterium | reverse complement strand
CACCGGCAATGAACACGGAGCCTTCCAAACAATAATTGACTTTGCCGTCGAGCCCCCAACCGATCGTGGTCAGCAAATTGTGCTTGGATTCGATGGGGGCTTCACCTGTGTTCAACAGTAAGAAGCAGCCTGTTCCGTAGGTGTTCTTCGCGCTGCCCACGTCGAAACAAGCCTGCCCGAACGTGGCCGCTTGCTGGTCGCCCACAGTGGCTGCAATGGGAATCTCGCCGCCCAGCAACTCGGCGGATGTGTGACCGTAAACCGTGCTGGAGGGCATGACCCGCGGCAACATCGCCCGAGGGATGTCGAGGATGTTCAACAACTCGTCGTCCCAATCGAGCGTATGGATGTTATAGATCATGGTTCGGCTGGCGTTGCTGTAGTCGGTAACGTGGCATTTGCCGTCAGTAAGCCGCCATAACAAAAACGAATCGACTGTTCCGAACAGTACTTCGCCCCGGCGGGCACGGTCACGCAAGCCTTCATGCTGGTCGAGTAGATGTTTGATTTTGGTGCCAGAAAAATAGGCGTCGACAACAAGCCCCGTTTTCGAGCGAATCGTTTTCGCGAGGCCGTCGGCCTTCAACTGGTCGCAAATCCCGGCCGATACGCGGCTTTGCCAAACGATGGCATTGGCAATTGGCTTGCCGGTCGCCTTCTCCCATAGGATTGTGGTTTCCCGTTGATTCGTAATCCCAATCGCGGCGATGTCAGCGGCGGACAACTTGGCGCTGGCGAGCGCTTTCCGAGCGACGGAAAGTTGGGTCGACCAGATTGCCTCGGGGTCGTGCTCGACATGCCCCGGAATGGGGAGAATCTGCGGAAATTCCTCTTGCGCCACCGAAACGACGCACCCACCATGATCGAACACGATCGCACGGCTAGATGTAGTACCTTGGTCGAGGGCTAGAATAAATTTACTCACCGGGCGGTTTCCTCGAATTGTTCACACTTTGACGGTGATGGTTACTCACGCGACGCATCCGTGAGGGATCAGCCGGTTTGAGTTAGTTGATCAGGTGGCTACCGCGTGGCTAGGTCTTTGGCCGAGAATGCTAAGTGACAATTTTTCCAAAATGGGATCTCAATCGAGCTTTGCACCGTCCGACTTCGTCATCCATGTGTTCCGCCGCCAATTGACCTGTCTCAACCAGCAATTCCGCCAACTGACGCAACGCGCGATCCGACACACTTTTGTATAGCAACATCAGCCGACGCTCAACTAGATCATCCAAGCGAACGACCCATTCTTCGAGAATGAAGTTTCGCACCACACCCAGTGGCAAAGATGTTCCGTCAAGAATTTCGCCAGAACTTCCTTCGGATTGGGCGTCCCTGAGGAGCGACTCGGCCCGCGTTCCGCACAAACTCCAAACGGCGCTAACCTGGTCCAGCGGAACACCAAGCGTCTCCGCCATTCGTTGCTGCTCGGCTGCCACGGCGCACTGATCCGCCGGGTAGTCTTCACCGCCTGGAATGAAACGAGATTGCGAATTGGCTTCGGGATTCAGCCCTAATCGCTCAAGGATGACGTGCGTGGACTCCTCGGCAAATGAGCGGCAGGTGGTCAACTTCCCGCCAACCATGGAATAGATGGGAACCGCCGAGGTCTCGTGATCGACCAACAGGTGCCGACGTGTTATCGCCCCTGGTGTGGACGCCGATTGATATGGCAACGGCCGGACGCCACTGTAGTGGAGATCGACATCGTCCGACGTCAGCGCGATGGACGGAAAGATTTCGCGCGTCGATGCCAGTAAGTAGTCAATTTCATCGCGTTCCGGGACGGCATCTTCGGGCGGATCGTCGTAGGGCAGGTCCGTAGTGCCGATCAAGGTGGAATCGCCGAACGGTAGCAAGAAAATCGGGCGGCCATCCGTCGCTTCGGCATAAATACCCGCGCCATTAAGATTGTCTCGCAGCGCCGTGTTTTTGGTGAAAACATGACTGCCCTTGGTTCCTCCGATCAAACGTCGCGACGGAATCTGAAGAGTATGGAGTGCGTCGTCGACCCACGCACCGGTGGCGTTGACGATTGCGGCAGGCTCCAGTTCAGCGACCGCTTGATCGCTGGCACGATCCTCGGCGGTTCCTGGCTGGGCCATGGGGACAACTCGCACCAAGCCGTCTTGCAATGTGGCCCGATGATAAGTGTAGACATTGAAGCCGATACCGTGCTGCCTCGACAGGCGTAGTGCGTCGGTCAACAAGGAAACGACGAACCGTTCGGGAGATTCGATCTGAGCGTCGAAGTACGAGCACATCCAGCGAAACCGATTCGCACTCACCGGCGGCACATTGGAATCTCCAACGCGATGCGTCTTGTGGCCGGGTAACGTGGAAGCCTTGGCCAGTAGATCGTAGAACCACAACCCGATCCGCACGACCCACAGCCCGCGCGGACGTTGTTTACCCGAGCCCAGCCATTTACCCGCGAGTCCGAAAAACTTCGCACCGGCTTGCAGCATTCCCGTGGCTCGACACTCAATTGGAATATACAACCGCAACGGCTTGACGAACTGAGGTGCCAATTCAAGCAGTCGGCTACGTTCGGAAAGCGACTCGCGCACCAGGCGAAAATCGGCATACTCCAAATAACGGAGCCCGCCGTGGATCAGCCGCGACGAACACGCCGTGGTTCCTGACGCAATGTCTCGCACGTCGACCAAACAAACGGGCACTCGGTTGAGCAGCAGTTCTCGCGCCAGAGCAGCGCCGTTAATGCCGGCTCCGAGAATAAGAACGGGCTTCGAACTCGCCTGCATGCGATTCGCCCGATAGGTCGAGCTACTTTCCTTCCAGAGATCGCTCCAAGTAATCGACTTGAACGCGAACGCCTTCCATGTCCGGGTTCAGCTTTAAGGCCCGCCGAAAACACTCCAAGGCGGCCAGCGCGTCGTTCATTTCCAAATAGCAATGCGCCATGCCGACCGCCGCTCCGAAATGATAGGGATTCAGTTCCAAGGTTTGGTGGCAATCGTTGGCCGAATCCTCATATCGTCGCAAGTTGAAATAAGCGATCGCTCGCTGATTCCAAGCTTCGGCGAATCCGGGAGCATTCTCGATCAGTTTGGAACCTTCCGCGATGACGGTTTCAAATTGTTCGGCCACATTGAGCCGCATGACGGCTTTCAATTGTCGCCGTTGATTGTCGCTTCCATCGCGGGTCCACAATTGGCGAATTCCGGTTTCGGCCAGCAGGCGAACGCCTCGATCTTCGTCGTGCAGCGCTCGGCCCAAGGTTGCGTTGGATTCGTAACCACCCAAAAAACCAATCGCCAACGCGGCGGCACGACGGGGAATTCTGGGGCCGTATTCGGCCAGACGCTCAAGCGATGCCGGCGCGTATTGCTGGGAAACCGATTTTATGAAGGCGGCCGAATCTTCGGTGTTTAAATAGCGTCGATAAAACCGTACAAGTATTGGATCTTTCGACTGGGGCTCGTCCACTCTGCCTGCTCCCGCATCAAGGTTTGCTGATCATGTGTGTGCGGCGTTTATGCCTTCCGTGAGTCGGCACTTCCCTTACCTACTATCGAGTTTAGTTGGATGAGCTTCAAACAGCAATGATACCCGTGTCTTTTACCCAATCGGAAATCTCAATCGGGCGATTTGGGTCTTTCAAATTGAGGCGATCTGGATCAAAATTGCAGATATGGCAAGGTCGCACTCAAATCTCAGGGAGATGGAGATGTCGTGTTCACGAACCTCCTCGTCGAGCATTCTAGCTAGCGTTGTCATTCTGGCGTTTCTTTGCCAGCGCGCGGCCACCGCGGCACCGACCCAGTGGCTCACCGAACCTAAGTTTCGAGTTCAACTGAAAAAGCCTTCGGAATACGCCTGGTCGCAAAAACCGTTGCGTGACGCGCTCGCCTCGCTGGGCGAGCATCACCAAATCGCAATCCTGCTCGACCGGCGGATTGATCCGGATCAATTGATACCCGGTTCGTCGCGCGACGTGCCGCTAGAAATCTTGCTATTAGGAATCGCTGACCATTTGAAGGTCGGTGTTAGCTTTGTTGGCCCGGTGGTTTATTTCGGACCTCAAGCAACCACAGCCAAACTGGCCACGCTGTCGGAACTGCGTAAAGACGAACTCAAAAAATACCCCTCGGCCACGCGTCGTCGATTGGCCAGCGCGCGGCAGTGGCAGTGGCCGCTATTGTCCGAACCACGACGACTGGTCGACCAAATAGCTGCCGACGCCAAATTAGAGATTCGCGGAACGGAGCAAATCCCTCACGATCTCTGGCAGGCGCAAAGTCTTCCTCCGCTGGGCTGCATCGAACGACTTTCGCTGGTGCTGGCCGGTTTTGACCTGACCTTTCAATTCACGGATGAAGGTCGAGCGATTGAAATCGTGCCGATTCCGGAGAGTGTCGCGGTGCAACGGATTTATACGCTTCCCCGCGGCGCACTTGTGACGGACGGCTCGCTGCGGCGCAAATTTCCAAATGCGGCGTTTCGGCTTGAAGGGCAAAGAGTAACGGCCACGGCTTCGGCGGAAGATCACCGGTTGTTAGCCGACTATTTCGCCGGCCGGGAGATCCATCGCCCAAATGTAGGTGCGCCAGCCGCCCCTCGCGCCGAAGTTCGCATCAAAGAGCTAAGTGTTAAAAACAAGACCGTGGAAGCGGTGATTAACTACTTGGCCGCGCAACTGAAGTTCAAAGTCGACTTCGACGACGAAGCCGCGAAAAAGAAAAGCGAACTCATCAGCTTTAAAGTCGAAGATGCCACCATCGATGAAGTGCTGAAAACGGCATTAGAACAGGTCATGCTGACATTTCGCCGAAATGGCGAGACCGTGGTTGTGATCCCCAATCCGTAAAAATTGCGTTCTTGCCCACGATCGCCCCGTGGAAATAATAGTAAGGGTGACCGCCGCCTATTTGGATGGGCCCGGCGAAATGGCCTCCACACAAGACCTGAAGGCCGTAAATTCATGGAACTCGTCAGAGGATTGACCGATGAGTAACCTTTCGATGTGGATCAAGTGTCCAGGTTGCCAGCAAGAAATTGGATTAGCCGAAAATCGCAAACAGACGCCTGTCACCTGTCCCAATTGCGACCATGAGTTTACCGGCAGTCCCGCGGATTCGTCATGGTGGCCGCGATCAAGGGTCACCACGGTGACTTTGTTGCTGCTGGTCGCGGTCGTGGTGATCGCCGGTCGGCAAATGGATTCCTACATTCGCAACATGGCGCGCACGCAGGCGGAAACGGTCTTTGACGAACGGCGGGCCGAATTGCTAAAGCAGGTTCAAACGAAACTCGCCGATTCCACCACGGAGACGTCGGACGTGGTCGCGGAAGTTGAGGAGCCGTCTGATTCTGGATTCCTGCCAGGCTGGCACATGGGCCACACCGTCCTGTTGGCAATCATAGCCATAGTAATTCTGGCCTTCATCCTCGGCGCGGTAATGTTCTAGCCCGTTGCTAGTGCGAGGACTTTGAGTGCCGCAGGCATTACGATTGCTGTCGTTGCCTGAAACAGGGACGGCCGAGAACGAGGCATTCAGTTCTAGTACCGACCGGGCAACGCCGTCGGCAACCCATCTTCATGCAGTGTTGCTGTCATGCGTCGTTAAGCGAATCGCGTTGGACTTCGATTATTTCCTGTGCCGGTGGTACGACGTAACAACACGAAAAAAGCCGGCAACTTGCGTCGCCGGCTTTTGGATATTTCGTTCTTTGTCCGGTGCTAGTAGCCCGTGCCGGGACCAGGATCGACGTTCCCCACCATGTGGAAGTGGTTGTGATCGATGTAGACCACTTCGACTGCATCCTCATTGTGCAGCTTGTGTGGAATCGGCCAGCCAACCCACTTCGTCTCGGAGAAGTAAATCGTGCACTTGTAGTGAGCGTGGTGAAGCTGAACCGGACCAACCAACGGAACCACCCGGGGCGGATCGATGTAGTCGGCGATCTGCTCTTTCACAATGCGGACATTGTTGCGTTGGATTTCGTACAACAAGGGCAGGCCACCCTGAATCGGACGGGCCGCTTCCATGGCTCGCATCACTTCGTCGTCGGAAGGAGGATCCATGGCCGAGGTCGGTCCACCAGCCGTCAGTGGACCAAGAATCGGCACTGTTTCATACCGTTCATGGTTGTGATAGTCATCTTCCATCTTCTTTTGCAGATAGGGGCTGACCGGGATCGGAACCGCAAAGGGGCCGAACACGAGGTTTTGACTGATGCAGCCACTCGATGTCATCGAAAGAATGGCAACCGTCAAACTCAGCATTGTCTTCACTAGCTTACGGAACATGAGAACTTCCTTGGTGTAGCGTTTATTGCTGGGAGTAGTTATCGAGTGAAGCTAGGTAGAACTTGCGGATTTTTCCGATAATTCAAAAATTTCCGGTTGTCGTAGCCGAATTCAAGAACGAAAAATGCCCTCAATGCTTGATGTAAAGCATTGAGGGCAATGGTTTTACGCGATTCAACTAGCGGCTTCGGTATCTATCCTTGAAATCCAGTTGCCACCAGCCATCTTTCCACTTCAATTCTACTCGACGCCAGCCAAGTGGAACTTGTGGGTAGGGATGGAACGGCCCAATGTAGGGCCATGCGGACGGCGAATACTGCTTTGGATAAGACACGCCCGCATAGTTGGGATGGGCCGCATAGCTAGGCCATGCGTATCCCGGCATTTGCGGATGGTCGTACTGGGCGGGAACGACGCCCGGCGATCCACCGGGAAGATGTCCGTAGGACCTGGGTGCCATTCCTGGGCCGGCCATGCCTGCATGGTGGGCGGCGGCCATATTGGGGCCACCGGCACTGGCGAAAGCAAGCGGAACTTGCCCACCAACTGGGTACGGTGCAAATTGAGCAGGAACTTGGGCAACCCGAGGACCATAGTACGGTGCAGCCGTGGCTGCTGGTCGCGGAATGACCACGTTGGTTTCGGCAGCCGCGGTTCTTTCGCCTGGCGATTGGGTTAGGGGCTTGAGGGCCACGGGTGGTCGCCGCAACGGCTCACTCTTGACTCCAGATCCCAGCGGACGGCTGACGACTCTTGGCTCGGTCGAACTGGGCTTCTGGGCACTGACGGTTTTCGCCGGTGTACTCGAAGTCCTCGCCATTTCGTTGACCTGCGGAGTTTCCTTCACGGGCTCGCTGGTTGGTGGCGGAGAAAAGTTGTGCAGCGGCTGCCGAGCGCCTCGGCGGCTGGAACCGTTTCTCGACGTGCTTTGGGCGACTTGCTGTTTGGCTTCCGCGGATTTGACGTCCAAGTCGTTGACAACTTGCTTTACGCCAGTCACGCGCCGAGCCACGTCCAGGACGAGGTCGCGTTGGTCTTGATTGGCAACATGGCCGCTCATCCAAACCGTACCCTTGTCGACACTCATGTTGATGCCGAATCCACGAAGCTGGCCCGACTCCTTGTAGGTCGTCAGTTTCGCCGTAATCGACTTGGCAATTCCCTCATCGCTGACCCTGGGGCTGGCGGATTGAAGCGGGCTCACCTTTCGCGGCGTTGGCGACGTCGCAAATTGAACGGATGTTTGGGACGGGTCGGCTGCGGTGCTAGCGGACGCCTTGACCGATTTGGGAGTTACCGCCTCGGTGGTTGGAATCTGAGCCGCTTCGTCCGTTTGTGTCTTCGTTTCGTCGGCAGTTGCGGGCGTCTCAGCTTCTTGCGGGGCGACGGCTTCTGCTTCCGTCTTCTCCGCCGTTTCCACGGTTTCCACCGTTTGCTCTTCGGCGTCCACTTCGGCTGCTTCCTCGGTAGACTCGGCGACCGGTTCCTCCGCGGAGGCCTGTGTCTCGGACGTCTCGGTGATTGCGGCCCGCAGAGCAATGCCGTTGACTACCTGCCGCACGCCGGACACATGCCGGGCGGCATCCAACACTCCAAAGCGCTGTTCCTTCGACGAAACGCTGCCCGTCAGGGTGACGATTCCGCTCTCAACCTCAAGGTCAAGATTGAATCCCTTCAGCCTGCCGGACTGTTTCTGTTTCTGCAATTTGAGCATGATCTGCTTTGCTATCAGCTGATCGTTGCCGATGGTGACGTTCGCCATGCTCAACGCGAACGCGAAGATAATCACCGGAAAAACTAATCGTCGCATGGGTCCCCTCCTGGTGGAAATAGCTATGCTTTCTGTCTTCTCGTTAGCGCGAATCGAACATTCAAACGCCAATGGCCAGTTTGCGCGAATGCGGTCACTAGCCTAATCGCGGGGCAAATGTCTGAATCGACAAAACAGTGAAAGCGACAAACGTCACAGGTAGCGAGGATCGAAATCCAAGGAGGGATTGCTGGCGCGGAAGGCCGCAGCGGGCGCGGTTTCCAGCCTTGGTTGCGTAATCCCCCCCGGCGCAACCCTGGCAACAGTTAAATTGCCTGATAGATGTTTTCGGTAGTTGACCGCGTCGAATGGTAGACTTTTTTTGATTTTGATGATCTTCGCGAAAATACCCACTGGCGCTATTCTGGCGCTAGCCGGCGCGTGTCTAACGGTAAGTTAAAGTTTGCCGATTGGGCTGAGTGTTCGGGTTTTAACAGAAGTTCCGGCCAGGCAAGATCCGATACTGCTGGATGTTCGTGGACCCTCGCGCATTAGCGAAGAGGAATCAGTGCAGGTTGAAAAGGACAGACGTATGAAAGCCTTGGCGTCATGGTTCGTCGTAGTGGCCAGTTTGGTTAGCACGTTTTGTAATCCAGCCCGCGCCCAAAATCCAACTCGGCTGCCAAACAACTATGTCGAGTTGTTGAAACAGCAACGGGAAAAGATGCGGCAATCCGCCGCGTCGAATTCCTCAACGGTTCGAGCCGTGGAGGATGCGAAGCAAATTCGAAGGCAGCATGTAGAACGACAAGCCGCCCAACGCCAGATGCAACAACTCCGTTCGCCGGAGCGCCCAGTTGGTTTTCTCAACCCGCGGGGCAGCTTCCGCCGTGAGCCGGGCTCCATACGGCTTACGAACGCCGAACGAGACATCGTTCCCGATGTTCGCTTTGCAAGCCGAGCCGTCGAGGGACCGGTCGTCGAGGAATATGCGGCCGAACACCTGGGCGGACCGCCTTCGCATTATCCGCCGCATGGCTTTCATGGTCCGGAACTACCTTGTGACGGCTGCGACGGGTTCGGCTGCGATGGCTGCGATGGATTCGGGAGTGGCTGCGAATCTTGTTTCGGATGTGGTCCGTCGCCCTGTTGCTCGCTCAGTACTTTGGAAGTTTTCGTCGGCGCGCAGGGCGCGCTGAACCCGCGCTATGTAGGGGTTCCTGGACGCGCGGGAGAGGGCAGCTTTGGTTTTCATCAAGGCATCAACTGGGGAGTGGGACTACTGCCCTGGAGCAACATCCATGGGCAGGTTGGAGTGCGGCTGACACAAAGCAATTTCTCAGGCTCGTCCTTCACGGATGACAATCGCGCACAGTTCTTCTTTACGGCCGGCGTTTTTCGTCGCAGTCAATGTGGTCTCCAAGGCGGAGTGGTTATCGACTACTTGCGAGATAATTGGTATCTCGACATCGACCTCGCGCAGGTCCGCACCGAGATTAGTTGGGCCTTGCCCCGTAATTTCGATATTGGATTTCGTTACACCGGAGGCACGGGCAGCGATACTGAAAGAACGGAGCGGTTCGTGAATGTCGCCAACAGACGTGTCACCTTCGACGAGACATGGCGAGGCATTGACACGTATCGATTTTTCGTTCGTTCGCACTACTGTAACGGTGGCGACGGTATGTTCTACGGCGGCCTCTCGGATAATAGCGATGGCGTGCTGGGCGCGAAAATTCGCTTGCCCTTCCAGTGCAAGTGGGCCCTCCAAGCCGGGGTCGACTATTTGATCCCCCAAGGACAAGACAACCCGGTCAACAGTATTGCCGAAGGCTGGAACGTCGGCGTCAGCTTGATTTGGTATCGCAGAGGAATCGGCCGCAACAGCAGTCGCCAACGGCCGATGTTCGACGTTGCCGACAATGGCAGCTTCTTCATCGAGCGAACTTCACCTCCCTAGTTCTGGCAGGTTTGCCCGAAAGAGCCAAATCTCGTCCCTTGGCAATTCGTCATCACCGATCTGGCTTCTACCTTCGCCTGGTCGCTAACAGCCAATTGCTAACTGCTAATTATCTCGGGAATCAACTCGCCACCGAACTGCGAGAGCTGCTTATAGCGGCCCCCGTGGAAGTAGGTCAGCTTGTTGTCATCGAGGCCGAGCAGGTGCAGCAGCGTCACATGGACGTTGCGAATCGGGTTCGCTACGTCGACCGCCTTGGCTCCGATTTCGTCGGTCGCGCCCACCACGGCCCCCGCCTTGGTGCCGCCGCCGGCAAAGAACATGGCCATCGCGTCGGCGTTGTGGTCGCGACCAATTGCCGTTTCACCTCCCCGGACGTTGTTGTCCGGTGTACGGCCAAATTCGCCTGTCCACACGATGAGCGTCTCGTCGAGCATGTCGCGGGCCTTGAGGTCTTTGATCAGGGCGGCAATCGGCTTATCAATCGAATTGATGCGTTTACCGTGGGCTCGTTCGATGTAATCGTGGGAGTCCCAACCGCCGGAGAAGATCTGCACACAGCGTACACCCTGCTCAACGAGACGTCGCGCCAACAGGCATTTGCGGCCGAACGGTTCGGTTGCCTTGTCGTTGAGGCCGTACATTTCATGGATATGGGCCGGCTCTTTCTTTAGGTCGATAATCTCTGGAACTTCGGCCTGCATGCGAAAGGCCAATTCGTAGTTCTCCATGCGCGCCGCCAATTGATCATGCCGCGGATGCTCGGCCAAGTGCTCGTCATTCATCGCCTTGAGCACATCGAGGTTGGCACGCTGATGGTGCCGTGTCTTCCATGCTGGCGGCTTGAGATCGAGGATCGGCGAGCCAGCCGACCGCAGTTGCGTGCCCTGATAGTGCGGCGGCAGAAAGCCGTTCGACCAATTCCCGCTGCCGCCTTGAGGCGCGGCGAGTTCGGTCATTACGACGTAGCCAGGCAGGTTCTGATTCTCGCTGCCCAGTCCGTATGTGAGCCAGGACCCGATCGCCGGATCGCCACCGAACCGGTTGCCGGTGTTCATATGATAGAGCGCGGTTGGATGATTGACCGATTCCGCCTGACAGCCGTGATAAACACAAAGCTCGTCGGCAACTTTCGGATCGGCCATGTGGACGAAATGTTCATTCATCGGAATCCCGGAATTGCCGGCGCGGCGAAACTTAAACGGACTGCCGACATAGAACCGCTGGCCATTGGTCATCCCCGAAATCTCCTCGCTTTTGTTGACGAACTTCTTCAGATGTAGTTCGTTCAGCTTCGGCTTCGGGTCGAAAGTGTCGATGTGACTGGGGCCCCCTTCCATGAACAGCATGATCACGGCTTTCGCTTTCGACGGATGCATCGGTTGCTTGGAAGCAAGAGGACCGGTGAGAGCGTCCCCGGCAAGCAGGTCCGTGAAGGCGACGGACCCGAGTGAAGCTCCAAGACCGTAAAGAAAGTTGCGACGACTGACATCGAGGGGTGTCTTCATGGCTTGTCTCAATAGACGAAGAGGAAAGCGTTGGAGTTAAAGATCAGCAGACAAATATCCGCCAGCGCGCGAGTCTCCGGTGTTACATCCGCCGCTTGAACGTCCGTAACATAGTTTTCATAAATGTCGAGATACTCTTCGTATTCAAACGGTTCTCCCGACATCTCTTCAACAACGGACCGCGTAACTTTGGCTGGGTACTCGATTCGCTCTGGCTTGTGCTTCCGGTGATACATGACCATCTTTTCGTAGTGACTCAGCAGTCGCTCCAGCATGGAATCAGTTGGCAATTTACCGAAGGCCAATTCATAGCCGCGCGCAATTCGATCTCTTGGATTGTCGGCCGACGATTGCAGGCGCGCCGCCATGGCGATCGAGCGGCTCGTCGCGACGTCACTGTTCATCATGGTGAAGACCTGCGGCGTCACGCTGGCGGCGTCTCGCATTTCACACGAATCATCCGCGTTGGGTTTGTTGAACACTTCCAGCATGGGGTCCGGCAGTCCGCGAACTCGATACGCGTAGATGGATCGGCGATTGCGTTCGGCTGGTGTTCGCGAGGGCTGCCATGCCGGGGCCAGTGAAAACTGCAGCATTCGCGGTGCCAAGGCGACCTCCAAATTGATCGCCGGCATGACGGGCAAACCGCCTTGATCCCGGTTCAATTCGCCCGAGACCGCCAGCATTGAGTCCCGCAGTTCCTCGGCGGTCAGTCTTCGCGGCTGAAAGACAGCCAACAGCGCGTTGTTGGGGTCCTTTTCGCGCATCGTCTTGATATCAGAATGGTGGCTGGCACGCTGGTACGCCTGCGAGGTCATGATTTGCCGATGCAGCTTTTTGATCGACCAGCCGTTCTCGACAAACTCCTCCGCCAACCAATCGAGCAATTCCGGATGGGTCGGCTTTTTACCCGTCGCGCCAAAGTTGTTGGGATTGCCGGCAATTCCCTTTCCAAAGTGATAGCTCCAGATGCGATTGACAATCGAACGGGTCGTCAGCGGGTTACGCGGACTGACAATCCACCGCGCCAGCGCCAAGCGGCGTCCATCCATGGCTTGCGGTAGAGCGTAGATGTCGTCCTCTTTCGGCGAATACGAGGTAAACTGAAGCCCGCTGAGTACGCCGGGTGTCACCGCATCTGCGGACGCGAAGACACTGCCACCGGAATAAATCACTGTCATTGGCAGCTTCTTCGCCTTTGCCATCTCCCATTTCTTCTTGGAATTCGGCACGCGCAGCTTGATCGACTTCTGATAGAGGTCGCCTCCCGAGTAAACGCTTAGTGCCTGTGGCTGGAATCTCTCAAGCCGCCGCGTCCAGATGCGTGCATCCTGTTCGCGAATTTTTAGAGTTCCTTCCTCTTCGGTCGTCAGACCGACAAACCGTGGTGGCTTGTCATTGCCCGGAATCTTCCGACGACCTTCGAACGGTTTGTACTCCTCCTCACGGCCTCGATCGGCGTACCACTTGCGCGCCGCATCTTCTCGTTTCGCGTAGAGGCCGCTCCGCTCGTTGACCGCGAACTTGAGCAACGCATCGACATGCTTTCGATTTTCCTTAAACCCGCTGGTATCTTCGACGGGAAGAA
>JAJDEH010000454.1 GCA_029259935.1 Planctomycetota bacterium | reverse complement strand
ACTGGGCGGCCACCAAAACCGCAAACACGATCACCCACCTGGCTGGCAAGTCATCTGGGAAGGATGGAAGGAACTTTTACCCATGGTCCTGGGATACGACGTTGCAAAATCAAAATACAAAAAATGTGGCTAAACCTAAGCTCTAGCTCCCCCTTATCAAGGGGCAGAACAGGATCCGATCACACCTCGCGGTCAGCGGCGGAAGGTGCTTCCTTGCATGGACGCGTCCTGCAAATAGCCCGATCCACTGGGTGCGGTTGTTGGCTGGTTTTGCGAAGACCTCTCCAGCACTCGCTGTTGAGGTCGACCTACCGGTTGGGGACGAGACAACGAGGTCATGGCCGAACTACTTCGTCCGATCGAACCGGGTTGGTAGCCGCCGGCCCGCCATTGCAATCCGGAAGGAACACTAGGCGAAGGCGTCGCGCTAGGAGATGAGGGAGTCGTGACTGCGCGCGGCGCGCTGGCCACCGCGGTACTCTTCGCGCCAACCGAGTTGCGTTGCCGAACATACCAACTCTGACCCGCCGGCGTGGCGGCCATCTGTTCGGTTTCACGCGGTTGCACGGGCACGGTTCGGGCAGCCATCTTGGATGTGGGGGCGATGGAATTTATGGGCGTTTGCTTGGGCAACGGCGAAGTCGCTGAGGCAAGCTGTGTCTGGCTTTTCGTCGAGGGGTTGTTGCTGACAAGCAGTTCGCCCGAAGGTGAAGTGCCTTGCAATGGACTGCCGCGCCGGACCCACTCGAGCCAAGTCATTTGCAACTGGGAAAGATCCTGGAAGCCATAGTGCTTTTGCGTCGAAGCCGGCCAATTTCGCGAGTCCATTCCGTCGCCGACGAACTTCACGAACTTCCGCTTGCCACCTTGTTGGATCAGATATCGGGCCAGTGAAAAGCCTTGAGCGTACAGCGGCAAGACATCGCGGGGATACTCTTTCATGGCAAACATGCGATTGAAAGCAATGCCGCGGTTGGTGGTTAGAAACTCGATCAGGTTGCGTTCCTGCCGTTTCTTCTCGCTGGAATGCTCGACCGTCGTGCAAGCGCCTTCATCGGCCCAGCGGGGCAAGGGGCGTCCGAAATGCGTGGCGAAGATCGTGTGAGTTACCTCATGCGGCACGACTGAATCCAGCAGCCGTTCGCGGGACCCTTGAATCGACATGGTCCAGCCGAAGGGACGTCCGCGGTTGAAACTAAAGCTGGTCGCCCCACCCGCGCCCATGTTCGGCGCGGATTGAACGGAAATCGGACAAGGTTGACGCCAGGGCGGCAACTCCGAGCCGAGCCATTCAATGGCCAACTCGCGGCGGTCGCTTTCCGCTTTTTCGCAAATTTCGCGAGCTAGCTGCGGCGTAGCGGCAGTGACAACAAAGTTTTGGGTCCGATAGCTGGCTCCCATCGACAGCACGGCCAACGCGATCAGCGCGGCACTGAACAGACGAGCTTCCTTGCTCATGATCACTCCATTGAAAATGCGGGATGGATGGTTCGATTACTTCCTGCAATCGAATCGACTGGCTCGGCCCTCTGGGGTCGCAAATGGCGAGCCAATCACCTTCCGAGTTCTGAATCCGCGGACAGAATTACCGGGTTTACAAGTCGTTATGAATGACGAACCTCGTTTTTAATAGGTTACAAAATTACGATGCCCAGCCCTGAATTGTAAGATTTGCAAAGAGTAAACCAATCGTTACGAATTACCTAGAGCATTTTCCTTGTCAGCTTGCGTCCCCGCCAAACTGTGGCATCACTCCGTTCAATTCGACGGGCGGGCCCCGCTAGAAGCCAGGCTCTTCATCGGTATCGGCAGTTCCTGGCGCTTTTGTGCTGTGCATGTGGATGCAACGATCGCCCGCCTCAACTCAAACGGACCAGCCAAAGCCCTATTAGCCCGTGGCCATGACGAACAACTCATTTTCGTTTGTTGGGATCCTTCGGCACATCAGCCAAGTGAACTCCACGCTTCAATAAGCGAGAGGCAATAATCATGACCGATGCAACCCCTCCAGCAACCAAAGGCACGACGAATTCGATCCATGCATTTGCGTTCGGCATTTTGTATCGCACGTCGGGTTGCATCGCAAATAGTGCGAGTACGACGACCGACCCGATTATCAGCAATGATCGAAGAAAGCTGACGCCAGAATTCGGCGTGAATGAGGCGAACGCCGCCAATGCGAATACAATGCCGCAACCCAAGGCGGGCGTGAAAATCAATGATGGCAGACTCTGGATATTTTTTTCGCGGTCCAGCGGGTGGGTCTCGACAAAAGCAAATTCGCAAGCCGCGATCGTTCCCAGGACAGCGACTGGGATGAGGAAGCCAACCATGCCGAACAGCAGCGATTTCAGAATTCCGCGTTCAATGTGCACGGGAAACACTTTCATGGTCGGAAATGATGGGCAACGCCTGACACAACGAACCTGGAGGAAGGCGATGTTGGAATTAACGATGTCGTATGGATCGTCGCTTGCGACGCTTTCCCCCGAGACGATCACCGATTGGTCGACTTTCAAATCGGACATTGGACTTTTTTCGTTGGCTCTAGGCCCTTGGATGGCCAATGGCTTGATGAGTGAATTGAAGGGGTGACGTGTTTCTAGTGCATCCCATGATTATCCGACCTCGTTACGATTGCAGGCGTAAACACGGTCGGAATGCGTGTAGCCGTCTAGCATGACGTCGCCATCATGGTTCATGCCAAGCTTCTCGGCGACGCGAATTGAACGTGTGTTGGCGGGATCGATCAATGCGATGAGTCGCGGCAAATCGAGTTGGCCGAAGGCCAGATCGCGAACGGCCAAGGCGGCTTCAGTTCCCAGCCCTTGGCCCCAATAGTCGCGCGCCAAGCGGTATCCGATCTCGACCTCAGGCCGTCCGTTGATATCGGGAAATCGCGTTAGTCCACAGTATCCGATGGCCTCTCGATCACCGATTCGTGTGACCGCCCACAGACCGTACCCCGGAAAATCGTAGGCCTTTATGGTCCGCGCGATCCAGGATTGAATCCAGCCAAGGCTTTGAGGACCATCTCCGAATTGCATGACGTCGGCGTCACCAAATACCGAGGTTAGCGACGTCGCGTCCCCATCCACGAAATGACGCAGGATGAGGCGATCCGATTTAGCGACGACCATGGTTCATTCGGATGCATTAGGCCACGAAGCAGATTGGAACCATCGTACATTCGTAAGCGATCGTTCCGCAAGGTTCTGGACACGTTGGTGTCATGTGTTCTGGAGGAACGGCGTAAAATCCTGGCCGATCCGTGGTATTATCTAAAAAATCTGTGGTCCAATTCCCACAACGACCGAACTAGACGATGACTATCATGCAATCCATCGAGCTTCTGATCACGAACATCACGGTACAGCTGGCCAGAGCAAGACTCTGTCTTCCGCCAAGGGCAAGTTCCACGATCGGCCAAGCACTCGTCTTGGCAACTCTCAGTCTCGCTGCATCGCCATCCTGGGCCCAGGGCACCGCGGTCCCTTGGTGGGACAGCTATTCGGGCGCGGATGCCAATGGCGAGCAGGTGCTTGGGTTTTGGAAGTTTGACGGTGATCACACCGAGGACAGCGCGGCCGCTACCCGGGACGCATCCTCGCACGGCCATAAGGCGACACTCCGCGGAGCCAAGTGGAATGCCGAGGGCCGCTTCGGAGGGTGCTTGGAAAGTGCCGCCGGTTATCCGGTGGCGGACGCGAGCCACGGCCTGCATGTCGCGCGTTCATCGGTGCTGTCGCCACGCGGCGCATTCACGGTGGAAATGTGGATCAAGGCAAAGGACGAGAAGGATTTTCCCAAAGCGAGCCGGCCCGTTTTGCTGGATATGAAATACGTGCCCTACAACCATACGGGTTTCATGCTTTCGTTGACCGGCGGCAGTGGCGACGGGGCTCGGCAGTTGACCGTCGAAATCGGCATGGGAAAGCGATCCGAGCGGTGGTATTCGCGGCCGGTTCAGTTGCGGCCCGCGCAATGGCGGCATGTCGCGTTTACCTACGACGCTTACGGAACGGTCGTGTTTTACGTGGACGGAGCGGAACTGGGCCGCGGCACTAAGCCGGACGCCGGGCCGATGGCCTTGGCCACGCGCCAACTGTCGATCGGCGATCGAATCGGCTCGCTCTACAACGGCTTTCCTGGCTTCATCGACGAGGTTCGCTTGACAAGCGGTCGGCGAGAGTTTCAGCCCGTCAAGTTCGAGCCCACTGAGAAACGCGTGGTCGTGGCCCGCATGAGCAAGCTGGCCAAAGTTCGCGGCGAACTGATCAATCAAACAGGAAAGCGGCTCGAAGGAGGCAAGGTCACCGCACGTTTGCCTGGCGGCGTGACGCGCGAAATGGCGTTGCCGCCATTTGTGCCCGGCGGCAGCCACTACATCGAGTTCATTCTCGACTCGTCGCTTAAACCTGGAACCTACGAGGTCCCGTTGACGCTTGAACTTCCGAACTGGGGCAGCGGATCCGAGGGCTATCGAGCGACTAGCTTGGTTTCGGTCGTCATCACGCCTCGGCCGTTGCCGCATCGGATGCCGGTGGTGATGTGGGGAGTCGGCGGAACTGACAACGTCGTCAGGGAGATCCCTCGACTGAAAGAGATCGGATTCACCCACTGTCTTGGGTTGGGAATTGACTATCAAAAGGTTTGGGACGAAGGGGCCGGCGCGCTACCGGCGTCTCCGGAGAATGTTCGTGCCGCGCGCGAAATGTTGAACACGGCGTTGGAACAAGACATTGGAATCGTTACCACACTTTCGCCCGGCAGTTGGTTGCGGCGGGCGAGCGTCGGCGAGCCGTTTCTGCGGATCGATCGCAGCGGAAATCATTACGGCCGCGAGGACGTCAGCGGCGTCTTCAAGCCGGTCCAGGATTTTTGTTTCAACACTGGCGCGGCCCTGGGGCGGGCCTATGGCGACCATCGGGCATTTTCCGCGGCACTACTGCATACCGAAGTGCGAGGCGAATCGCAGGTTTCCTTTCATCCAGAAGAAATCGAAGCTTACCGAAAGGCGACAGGTGGTGCGATTCCCGATGCGGTGCAGATTAAGAACGGCGTTCAGTATCAAAAACTCGCCAACTTCCCCAAGAACCGCGTTATCGCCGACGACGATCCGGTCCTTCAATACTTGCGTTGGTTCTGGAAGCGGGGCGACGGCTGGAACGGCTTGAATACAAAGCTTCATCAGGGATTGAAGCAGCACATCGATCGTGATGATTTCTGGACGTTCCACGATCCGGCCGTCCGTGTTCCCAGCATCGCGGGCAGTGGAGGCGAGGCGGATGTGCTTTCCCACTGGACGTACAGCTACCCTGATCCGATTCGCATCGGTTTGTGCACGGATGAGCTGTTCGAAATGGCCCGAGTCAACGGAAGCGGCCAAAGCGTGATGAAGATGACGCAGGTCATTTGGTATCGGTCGCAGACCGCCCCCGAAAATTCCTCGCCCGCCGGCCGCCCCTCGCCGTGGGTCGACCAAGATCCCGACGCGGCCTACATCACCATCGCGCCAATGCACCTGCGCGAGGCTTTCTGGTGCAAGATGTCGCGGCCGATTCAAGGCATTATGTATCATGGCTGGCAATCGCTGGTGGAAACCGATTCGCCCGGTGCCTATCGCCACACCAATCCGAATACGCGCGGCGAGTTAAAGCGGCTCATTGCTGACGTGGTCGTTCCACTGGGGCCGGCGCTGATGCAAATTCCCGACGCGCCGTCGGACATCGCCTTTCTGGAGAGCTTCACTTCCCAGATGTTTGCTCGCCGCGGAACCTACGGCTGGAATCACACTTGGGCCGGCGATCTGTATCACATTTTGATGTATTCGCAATTACAGCCGCGCGTGTTGTACGAAGAGTCGCTGCTGGCGGGCGGTCTGAAGGACGCGAAAGTGCTGGTGATGGCGGACTGCGATGTGCTGACCGAATCAGTCGTCAAGGCCATTCACGCGTTTCAGGCTAACGGCGGTCTGGTGGTCGGCGATGACGAGGTTTGTCCCGCCATCGAACCGAACTACGTGGTGTCACGATTCGCGCGTACAAAACGGGCGGACGTGGACCGCGCCGCGTTGCAATCCGCCGCCAAGGAACTTCGCGACTGGTTGGATAAGGGGTACACGCGGGTCCTTGATTCGACCAATCCCGATGTCGTCACTCGCCGCCGCCGATTCGGGACTACCGACTATGTCTTTGCCGTGAACGACAACCGCGAGTTTGGCACGTATGTGGGCGGATACGGCCTGGTGATGGAAGACGGCGTGCCTTCGGAAACCACGATTACACTAAACCGCGAGACTGGATTCATCTACGACCTGATTGAAAGACGCGAACTGACCCCCGTGGGCGAAGCGGGCCAATTGTCTCTTCCGTTGAAGCTAGGACCGTGCGAAGGACGCGTGCTAATGGTGACCGAGCGGCCAATCCGCGACGTAGCCGTCAGCTTGCCTGAATCGGCGAAGCGCGGAAACGCGATCACCGCCAAGATCGCCGTCACCGACGGCCAGTCGCCAATCAACGCCGTCGTGCCGCTGGAAGTACGCATCGTCGACCCGGAAGGTGTCGAGGCCGAGTTTAGCGGCTTTTACGGAGCGGCCGAGGGAAGCCTTTCGATTCGCCTCGATTTTGCCCCCAATGACCGGCTCGGGATTTGGCGAATCCAGGTCAAGGAACTCGCATCGGGAAGAACGTCGGGCGGGCATGTCAGACTGGTCGCGGACGAGAACGACGCTATCCGCCCTTAACTCACCGAATCGGCAAGGCACGGACCCAGGTGGCGAGCATCGGTGGGCAGCCAGATTTTTGCGTAACTTTGGACGTCAGTTTTCGCCGAAAGTGACATTGGAGGCACAATCGTCACAGACTGCAGAAGCAGGACGGAAAGTGCCGATGATCATCATGATGCTATCGATTGTTGACTTTGATGAGCATCATTCGTAAGATTCCTAAATCACTGTCAAAAGTCAACTTACGACTTCTTGGAAAACTGGATCGCCAAAAATGGGAAATGCCGCACCCAAATTATCAGCCAGAAGCCAGACGCGGGCTACCAGCGAATCCCGTCGATTGCGCGTCGTGAAGGCAGAATCCGAGGAAGAGAATATGCCTGCCGAGCCACTTGAGGCGACTCCGGAGCTGCTGGCCGAGTTGAAGACGACCAGTGACCGGCTGGAGACCGCTCATCCCGAGGAGATTCTAGCTTGGGCCGTCGAGCGGTTTAGCCCTCGGTTTACGATGGCCACGGCGTTTGGCCCGGAGGGGATGGTCATTATTCACATGCTGTCAAAGATCGCCCCGGACACTCCCATTTTCAATCTGGACACCGGATACCAGTTCCAGGAAACCCTCGACCTGCGAGATAAGGTTGCCCAGCGGTACGGCATCGAAGTGGAATTGAAAAAGCCCGCCGAGACGGTCGCCCAATATGAAGAGCGGCATGGCGGTCCGGTTTACAAATTGGACCCCGGCCAATGTTGCATGGACCGCAAGATCAAGGTGCTGCAGGAAGCGGCCGCGGGCATGCATGCTTGGGCCAGCGCGATTCGACGCGATCAGAGCCCCGACCGGGCCAAGGCACCCATCGTCGGCTGGGACAGCAAGTTCAAATTGGTCAAAGTTAGCCCGCTGGCGAATTGGAGCAAACAACAAGTCTGGCGAATGATCACGGACCACGACATTCCTTACAATCCGCTGCACGACCAAGGTTACACGAGCGTTGGCTGCTGGCCGTGCACCCGCGCGGTGTTGATGGGCGAGGACGAACGGGCTGGGCGTTGGAGTGGCACGGCCAAGACCGAATGCGGATTGCACTCATTGGATGACGACTAAGGACGGTCGAGCCGTTACCGTCGGCAAGGACAACTGCCATTGAATATTTCCGCCAAGATTGAATACGCTTGCATCGCGGTTCTCGAACTGGCGGCAAACTACGAGAAGGGCGGGCCGGTTCGGATTCGCCAGATTGCCGACGCGCACGGAATTCCTTCGCGCTTTTTGGTTCAAATCTTGCTTCAGCTAAAGGGAGCGGGACTTGTGGCCAGCACGCGCGGGGCCGCGGGCGGATATCGACTGGTCAAACAGCCCGATGAGGTAACTCTGGGCGAAGTGATGAGCGTGATCGAAGGAACCAAACGTAAGATCACAAGCAACATCGCCACGGAAACGGCGACTTCTCGTGCTTTGTTGAACGAATGGAATAAGGTATCCCGGGTCGAACGAGAAATGCTCGACGATGTTAGTTTCGCCGATCTTGTTGAGAATATCAGCGGACAAACGGAACAGATGTATTACATTTGAGGGGACTGGCAAGGGGGAGTTAATAATGGGACTGGCTCCGAGCATGTTTCCTATTGGCAGCGGAGTTGAAGGTGAAGTCTCGGTGCCTGTCCCATTATTAACGGATCACCCAATGGGCGTTCACAAAATGGGACTAGCGCCGAGTATTTTTGACTTGTGCAACTGATTAAGGAGAGGCGACTCGGTGCCTGTCCCATTATTAACGGCTCACCCAACGGGCGTTCACAAAATGGGACTGGCTCCGATGTTTTGTGATTTGTGCAACTGATTAGGTGAGGCGACTCAGTGCCTGTCCCAATTATTGACCGCTGACCCAATGCGCCGTTCGCAAAATGGGACAGGCACCGAGACTTCACCTTCAACTCCGCTGCCAATAGGAAACATGCTCGGAGCCAGTCCCATATTGCGAACTACACGTGAATAATTCGGGTAACAACTCTAAAAATCAAGCTGTTACAAAGCACTATGGGGATTCACCCCCCATGCCATCACGAACAAGGAGGAAGCGTGATGTCGCTCAATGCGAGTCAATTGGGAATTGAGGGCACGGTCGCCGAGCTTCGACGGATCTTGGTGGCTCGATTCCGCTTGGGAAAAAGTGGCGAGGCCATTGGAGACCAAGAACCGCTGTTTACGACCGGTGTCGGCTTGTCGTCGTTGGAGGGCGTCGAGCTGTTGGCCGAGGTCGAACGAAAGTTCGGCATCGAGTTTCATAACATCGAAAACTGGTTCGACGACTCTCCCACCTTACGCGGAGTGGCGCAGCACATCTTGGATCTGTCGCGGCAGCGAGAAAAGTAACGGCACGCGCGAGATGGTTAGTCGCCGGCGTCGGCGCGCGCTTCTTGCGCGTCGATGAAGCCGTCGCCAGAGCGGTCCAATGCTTCAAATGCCTCGGCATCGCCGAGAAATTCCGTCTGACTGATTTCATTGTCTTGGTTGCCGTCCATTCCCAAAAACCAACGCGGCGCATCGACGCGCTCGATTGGCCGTGGCGGTGCCATTTGTCCCGCTTGCTGTTGGCTGGCCTGACCCCGAGAAATGGCGATCGTGATGATGTCGGGAACTTCGCCAATCGAAATGGCTCCGTCCTCGTCGCGGTCGAGGCCGCGCAGGCTGAGCGCCGCATTGCGAGTTTCCCGTTCGCTTAGACGCCCGTCGCGATTGGTGTCTAGCGCGGCCAGCAGCGCGTCGTCGCCGTGACTGACATCGGCGTGAATTCGGCTGCGCCCGGCGGCTTGCCGGGCGGACATGAACTGCTCGATCTCGTCCGGATAGGCCTTTCCGTCGCCGTTAATATCGAGCGCCTCGAGGGGTGCCATCAACTGATTCTCGTCGGTCGCCAACTCGTCCTTGTCGAGATACCCATTGCTATCCGTGTCGTACATTTCCAAAAGTGCCTGGCTCTGCCGCGATTCATCAGGCGTTGCACTGGCTGGAACCTGAATCGCAACCTCGCCATACGGCAAGTCGATCACGACTCGGCCCGATCCCTCGGCGGATTCCCGCTGATACTGCTCTAGCGGGGTCGCCACGAAGTTCAATGCTAGTTCTCCCTTGCCATTTTCCGCGAACGCGACGTTCAGTTGCACATGCGGATCGCATTGGCGCAGCAGCTCGAGTTCATCGCGGGTGATCAGTTCGTCGCCGTCGGCATCCAGTTGCTCGAAAAACCCGGGCAGCAACGGAAAGCTGTCACTGGCCAATTCAAATCCGTCGGCGTAAGCCTCTTCCAACGCCGTGAGGATGCGGTTCCAGTTGGCGGATTGCCCCAAGACCAGCGCCGAACGAGTCCCCGAGGATCTTCGCCGAGGCTGGCGGCGTCGCAACTCACTGGGCGGCGCGAAATCGGCGGCCGACACGATCGCGTCGTCGTCCGCGTCACGGCTAAGCAGACGGCTTGGGGCGTCCTCGATCTCGTCGGGCGAGATCCGCAGATCGTGATCTTGATCCAGCAACTGGCGCACCTGAGACCGCTCTTGAAAGTAACCGCGATCGTAACGGCGGCCCATGAGCGAAAAGGCGCGTCCGCCGCCTTGGTCGTTGGTAATGAATCGAAAGACTTCATCGCGATTCATTTCTTCGTCGCGGTTCGAATCGTAGACCTGTTTGATCTGCTTGCGTTGAGCCGCTTCGGTGGCTCGCATATTGCCAAACCCGCCGTATTTGAAACGCGGATGGTCGAGTACTTCGTCCCACATGGCCGCTCCGTCCCCGTCGACATCGCCGGCGGCCAGCGCTTGTTCGATTACCGGTTCCATGCCGGCCTCCAGCGTCGCGCCGTTAATCGTCATAACGAGTTCGACAACGAGCGGGCTGCCGGGAGCCAACAGCAGGAATCTTTCAACGGTCTTGGGTGATGGGGGCGGATCGATCTGCTCCTTGGGGTTGTCGTCGGCGTTCTCGGCGTTGTGGCCGGTTGGCTCCGGGATCGTCGTTTCTTCGTTGGACGCGTTGTCGCCGGTTGTGCTGGAGGCGTCGGCGACTTGATCGGATACTTGATCCGGCCGGGGTTCGGTAGTGGTGTCCTTTTCCGTCGGAGCCTTCGTTACCTTGGCCGCCGAATCGGACTTCTCATCGGCGCTGGGCAAGGCCTCCGATTGTCCACAACCGCTGAACTGCAATGCTGCCAGCAGCAAACAACCGATCGCGCAACAGCGAACCCACGCCTGGCGAGCCCGCGTCTGGCGAGCCCCCAGCGTTAGCTGGGGGGTAATTTTGATCAACATAGCTTTCACCAACTTTAGAACCACCCGGCCAATGTTCACCTATTTCCGTTTCCGCATCGCGACAACGCCTCATTAACGCAACGTTACCCCTTGGCCAACGCCAAGGGCTTGCCAGGCGTTTAGTGGTTCGCCACGCATTTAGTGGTTCATCGCGAATTCGGCGCTGTTGAGAATCGCCCACAGGACGTCGCTCAAGGGTCGCGACGCATTCTCCTCCTGTTCCGTTCCATCGATGTAGCTTTCAATCAGTTCACGTTCGTCATCCCCCGGCAGCCGTGAAAGCGTGGCCAGGAACAAGACGTCAATCTTCTCCTTGGTATCCATGAACGGGGCCTCGATCGCCGTCAGCAATCCGCCGCGTTGCAGGTCGGTTGCCTCGGTGATGTCCAGGCCGTTGAGCATCGTTAGCGCTTGCGGCACGCCGGCTTCATACGAAGTCGACGATTGATTCGGCGACTGCATCTTGGCAACGAACGCTTGGCGGCGCGGATCGAAGAGACGGCTGGTTGCTTGCGCTCCCGGAAAGGCGGCGGGTGGGCGCGTCATCATCAGCCGGCTGAGCGAATCATAAAGCTGCTCGGGCGTAAGCGTCTTGATGGCCATCCGCGAAAAGAGTTCGGCAGGCGCGGGCGGGTCGTTCACGGTTTGGCTCGACCGCTGATAGGCCTTGGTCAGTGCCAGCGTGCGAAACAGCTCGCGCAAATCGAATCCGGACCGCGCGAAGTACGCAGACAGTTCGTCGAGCAACTCGGGATGGCTGGGAGGATTTCTCGGCCCAAAATCATCCACCGGCTCGACCAACCCGCGGCCGAACATCTGCGCCCAAAGACGGTTCACGGCGGCCCGCGCCAAAAACGGGTTGTCGCGGGAAGCCATCCAGATCGATAGCTGCGAGCGGCGCGTTCCGCCTTCGCCGGCATCGGCCGGCCGGCCACCCGGATATTTGGGCAAGACAATCTCTTCGCTGTCGGGCAATGTCACATCGCCTTCGTCCAACTCGCGCAAGCTGACCTGCATGCCTTGTTGGCCGGACTGCTGAAGCCGAGCAAAGAAAGCCGCATAGCCCCAGAAATCTTTCTGCGTCCAATGGTCGAACGGATGATCGTGACATTGGGCGCATTCAATTTGCGTTCCCAGAAAAATTCGCGACGTGCTGGCGGCCAGTTTTTCGGGTTGCACTTCCAGCGAAGTATAGAACAGCGAGGGCCCCGTCTGTCCGTCGCCGGTCGCGACCAGAAATTCGGAGACGATGCGATCGTAACGCATGTTGTTGACAAACTGCTCGCGAAACCAGCCCTGCAAGCCGGCGGCGCTGGCCAGTTGGTCGGGTTCGAAGCCGCGCGGCAGCATGATGTTTCGCCAGGTGCTGGCCATGTGCGTGGAATGCGCCGGCGACCGCAGCAATTGTTCGACCAGCCGTTGCCGCTTGTCGGGCTGGCCATCTTTCAAAAACTGGCGGATTCGCGAGACGCGTGGAATGACGCCGGTGAGGTCTAGAACAACGCGGCGCAGAAATTCGCTATCGTCGGCCAGCGGCGCGGCCACCACGCCGTCGTCTTGCAATCGTTGGTCGAGCAACTGGTCGATGCGCGCGATCATCGCTTCGCGCCGCACCGTATGGACGTCGTCCTGGCCGTACAAGCCGGCGGCTAGGCCGACAAGAAGGGCGGCAGTTAGAAAATAACGGTGGAACATGAAACCCTCACGAATACGCGTTCACGCATTGTATAACGTATTGGGGATCTGACACAAGAAAACGAGCCGCGAGATCGTCCCCTCGTGTTTGCGCTCGGTGTTCAAGCGGAAAACGGCAGGTTACCAACCTGCCCCGCGGCCGAAACCGACGCTTGGGCACCGTTCACACCATGACGTCTTTGTTGACTTCCTTGCCCATGAATTTTAGATCCACTCGGGCGACTCGCAGTAATGCCCGGCCGGCGGGCAGATTCACGCTGCCGGAGGTCTTTCGGCGAGCCGCAATGCCCACCGCCATTCCGAGGCCGAATGAAAAATTGGCCCCCGGATTGGGGTTTTGAAATCCCTTGACAAACTCAACGCGCTGAAGTCTCTCCGGAGCCGAGGCCCAAGTCGGCACAAACACCTTGGAAGCCAATTCGCGCACCGAGGAGAATTGTTTGCTCGTGGCGTTGAATTGCAGATAGACGAGGCGAAATTCAAAGTGCTTTAGCAACGCGTCATGGACCGCCGCTTGGTCGCCATCGGCAAGGATCTCGACATCCAATTGATAGGTGCCGGCGAATGGACTTCGCACTTCCTGTCCAAGCAGGTAGTTCGCCTTGTCGGCAATGTCGTTAGGAGCGGAGTCCTCGCGGCGGTCGAATCCGATGGCCGCGTGTTGGCCCAGTTGAAGGTTGTTGAAGCTCGCTGGCTGGGCTAAATGCAAACCACATTCATGATCCCGATCGACCAGCACGGGCGTGAGAGATCTCCATCCCTTGGGACGTGACGGCGAAGTGACCGGGAGAATTGGCGATTTGCCGTCAAAGCCGCTGCTGGCCAGGATTCTCGCTTCATCGAAAGCGGGCACGCGGGCAACGTCTCCCGTTGAATCAACGCGAGCGGCGGTGGCGGAAGATTCGCCGAGCAACTCGTAGATCGGTTTCTGTTTGGTAAATGATAATTCCCGCCCCGACGGGTCCGCGAACGTGCGATGATGATCAAGACCTAGCAGATGAAAAATAGTGGCGGTCAGGTGGCCGGGCTCAAGTCGATTGGACTTGGGGTAAGCGCCGTGGCTGTCGCTACTGCCGAACACTTGGCCGCCGCTGATGCCGGCACCCGCCATGACGAAACTAAAGACCGAGCCCCAATGATCGCGGCCCGACTTGGCGTTGATTTTTGGCGTGCGGCCAAACTCGCCGATCGCCACGACCAATGTCTCGTCGAGTAACCCGCGCTGGTCGAGATCCTCGACCAAAGCCGAGAACCCGACGTCGAAGATGGGGCACAGCACGTCTTCAAGACGATCGTGGTTTTGCGCGTGCGTATCCCATAGCGGATTGTCGACGGCGTTGTCGCCCGGTTCACGGGGCCAGTTGACATGCGCCAGCCGGACCCCCGACTCGATCAGCCGCCGAGCCAGCAACACGCATTGGCCCCAGCGGTTGCGCCCATAGCGGTCACGAACTTTCGCCGGTTCTTCATTGATGGCAAAGGCTTTTTTCGCTCGACCCGACGTCAGCAGGTCGAAGGCCTGTTGTTGGTATGTGTTGAACAAATTGATCGACCGATGATGCTCGGCGTCGCGCAGCCGATCTTCCAATTGGCCGAGCAACGATCGCCTTTGCCGGACGCGATTGGAGGTTACGCCCAAAAGCTCCAGGCCTTCGATGTGATAGTCGGGCCGCGACGGGTCGCCAACGAATCGCTCGGGCGTCCAACGGCTTCCCATCAGGCCGCCGGTTTGCCCGGCCGGCATGACGTTCTCGTTTAAGCGAATCATATCTGGCACCATCACGCTGCTCAGTGCCGGAACGATCTCACTGGGGCGATAGCGGCTGACCAACGAACCAAAATAGGGCCAATCAGTCGGCTGAATGGTCCGCGCGTTGGATCCCTGGTACTTGTAGCCGGTCAGCACCCAGTGGCCGCTAGACGAATGGATGTTGTCGTCCGTGGCCATCGAACGAACCACGGCCAATTTATCCGCCAGCGCCGCGGTTCTCGGCAGCAGTTCCGAAAAGTGGATGCCCGGAATGTTTGTTTGGATGGGATTGAAGACGCCGCGGATTTCGGCGGGCGCGTCCGGTTTAGGGTCGAAGGTCTCGTGCTGTGGCGGGCCGCCGTTGAGATACAAGAAGATGATGTTCTTGGCGCGACCAAAGCTGGCCTGCTGATTGGGGGCCGCCAGGGCCGTCGAACTCAACAGCTCAGGCAGGGAGAGACCGGCCAAGGTCAGGCCGCCCACCCGCATCAACTCACGTCGGTCGATTCTTGTCATCGCTTCAGCTCGCAAGCAGTTCCCAGGTATTCGTCCGCGAGTATTTTACTCTAGTTCGCGTTCTCGGATCTACTGGCAAAATAGACTGCCGTGCCTTAGCCTTTGTCGGTTGCCGCAAGTTTTACCGGCTCTTCGACTTGCTCCGGGGCGGCTTCTTGTTCATGAGCAGCCGAGTCCCCGAAACAACGATCATCAAAGTCGATGTTCTTGGATTTCAGCAGGAGCTCATATTCGCGCAACAATGCATTCCATATCGGTTCGCGGGAAAAACTGCTCAACACGCGCTGGCGGCCCCGTCGTCCATCTTCGGCTCGCTTGTCTGGATCGTCCAGGTACCGGCGCACGGCCTCGGTCAGCGCGCGAGAGTCGCGAGCAGGAATTAAAACGCCAGTGCTTCCATCCTCCACCGCATCCACGCAACCCACGACTTGGGTCGCGATCACGGGCAGGCCCATACAAGCGGCTTGCATGGGTGCGTTAGGAAATCCTTCCGTGCCATGCGAAGGCATCATGAAGATGTCCATCGCTCGGTAATACGAGGCGACGTCGTCAACCCAACCGGTCGTCATCACCCTGGGGTCTGCTTCAAACTCTTCGCGAAGCTGACTCGTGTCGCCCTCGTGCGAGTCCCACGGTCCGACCAGCAGCAACAAGGAATTGGGATACTGCTCTCGCACGGTTCGCCACATGATGGCCATTTCCTCGATGCCTTTGTCGCGAACGAGCCGGCCCACAAAGCCTATTACCACCGGAGCAGCCGTATCGGATTCCGGCGAAGCTTCATCCTGGGGCCACTGCAGTGCGTCGACTCGGGATGGGTCGAATCGTTCCACGTCAACGCCGTTCGACATGCCGCTCGCCATCACTTTGCCTTGGTTAGCGGCTAGAATGCCGGTTCGCCTTGCGAAGTCGAGCAACGACGGCGCTACGCAGATTGTCGAATGGCAGATCTTCGCCACGTACCATTCGAGAAACCGAAACAGCCGACGCTTGAATCCCGAGCTATTCTCGGAAGCCAAGCCGCGCATAAAAAACACGCGCAGAGGTACTCGCGATAACCAAGCCGCGGTTGCTCCAACAACGGCTGCCTTCGACGTGCTGACATGGACTATTTCGGGGCGAAGCCGTCGCAACAACCAAAACAACCGCATGAGTGCCAACAAGTCTGCGACGGGCCGGATCCGTCGCGAAATGAAAACGGGATGAGCTTCCACTCCGTCACGTTCGACCAGCGCGTCGAGTCGTGGTCCAGGCGATGCGATGGCGTGCAGCTCAAAACCATGTTCGGCCATGAACGCATTTTGGCCGGCGAGAAATTCCCACTGGGTATCGGCGATGGTCGTGATGTAGGTCAGTTTTACGGTCACGGTTTAGCCACCGCTGGATGCCGAGGTTGTTCCATTCGCCGACGCGAGCCACCGCGCGTTGGCATCGCGAACGGCCTGATAAAAAGCGATCCGCCGTTGTTGCAGTATATTTTCATGATAGTCGGCGGCCTTGCTTAAGTTGCGCTCCGACATTTGTTTCAGCCGATCGGGATTGGAAACGACCTCTCGTATCTTCTCCGCCAATGCGTCGATGTCGTTTGCCGGCACCCGGTCTTTCGGGGGGAGTAATTCAGGAATCCCGCCGACAGTGGTACCTATGCAAGGCAACGCTTTGGCCATCGCTTCGATCATCGCCCGCGGAAGTCCCTCGACACGCGATGGCAAAACGAAAAGATCGGCCTGGTCTAGCTGATCGCGAATCGCGTTGCCCGCGGGCAGTTGTCCCGCGAAGCGAACCTGGTCGCGACAGCCGGCGGCTTCTGCTTGTGCTTCTAGTTCGGCGCGGTGCTTGCCGTCACCAATGATTGTCAGATGAAGCTTGGTGCCTTCCCGCAGGCAACGGCTGACGGCGGCGATCAGCACGTCATAGGCTTTGTAGGGCTGCGCCATGCTGCCGACGGTCACCAATCGCAGGGGATCGTCGTCGAATCGGGCTCGCGGCCGAGGGGAAAACGCAGGGTCGGGAAGTTCCACGTCCGAGCAGTACGTCGAATAGGCTCCATCCGCCGGTGGATAACGTTCTTGCAGTGACGACTTGGTCACATAAGCAGCGGCACAAGCAGACCGGCATTGACGGCGCATACTGCTGGAAAACTTGCGACGAAAGATCGCCCGCAGCGGATGGCGGTTGGCTCCGGGCGCGAAGATCATCCAAGGATCGGCTACGGCTTCGATGGCGAACGGCTTTTGCAAACGCCGCAGATGCGGTTCCATGCAATTGGCAATTTGCGAACCGATGCGAAAGATCACGGCGTGCCGTGGATCAAAAACACGGCGAATCTCGCGACGCAGTTCAAGCGCCTTCCAAAGATACTGAAAAGGCCCGACGTAGTGGGGCAGTGGGTGAAAGCTGACTTGCGGGCCGTCGACACGGTGCAAGTCGGGTTCGTGCTTGGCGACGTGCCGCGCCCGAGCCACGACGTGGATGTGGTCGAACACATCCAAATACCGCTTCCAGAACGAGTTGCCAAACTGTGCCTGTGTCCAGACCTTGCCGTCGGGCGTGATCCGAAATCGATGTTCGACAGTGACAATCAGTTCCACGGCACTTGCGACGAAAAGAATTACACACGAGTGAGATAGAGATCTCTATTCTGATTGTGTGTACCCAATTCTTCTAGCATCCCCGCCAGAAGAACGGTTTTTTGCTCGTAAGTGCCAAGGGGAGTATTTTGCGAAGGCCCCTTCGCGTTCGCATCGGATCAGTCTGGCGTTGTGTCAAAGCTGCTCGCCTATCGCGGCGACCATCTCGTCTTCATTGGGGAATTCGCCTGTTTCCAGCTTGGAATACAGTTGTTTTCCGTCAACAGTCAACTCGAAGCAGCCGCCTGACGAAGGTTCCAACTCCATTCCGGACAGCTTTTGTTTGTACTGAGTCACGATTTTGGTCGCCAAACTGACGGCCTGGGGTTCGTAGTTTCAGGCGGCGCAGTAGCGCAGATGGACTTTCATCATTAGTCTCCGTGTTTTTCACGTAAGCGGGGGGAAGTGCGTAGGATCAACTGAGTTCGTTCAAACTCGTTCAACCAATCTTGGGTCACGGCTTGCAGCAAGTCGCTGTCGGGCGGCAAGATTCCGGTGGGGCAAGACGGCCCCAGTTGCGTGGCCGCCATGTGCCGGTACTTGGATAGAGTTCGATCGCCATAGCGGCCCACCGGCTGGCCATCTTCGCTGAGGAAGACGACGGCCGGCACCCGCGCGCCGCCACAAACGGTCAACTCATTCTTTAGCTCGTCGTCCGCGTCGCGATCGACAAAGCGGAGATGGACGTTGTCGCTCGCCAAAGCGAAGTGCTCCAAGATCGGGCATTGTTCGACGCAATCGCCGCACCACGCGCCGGCCATGCACAGCACGTTCATTTCGCGCTGAAATCCGGAAAGTAGTGTGCGCTGCGCAGCGGCCAATTGCACACGATCATAAACTCCCTGCCAACGGCGGCGCTGTTCGTCGGTGCCGTGCTGATCGAGAAAGTCCTGGTAGGACAGAGCGGCGTCAAACTTGGCGGCGAAATCGATCACTAGCGTTTCTTCTTTGTCTTTTTCGCCGTTTTCTTTCTCGTGACGGTCTTCTTGGCGATCGCCTTCTTCGCGGTCTTCTTTTTGGGTGAGGCTTTTTTGGCGGCCTTCTTTTTCGACGCGGCCTTCTTTTTCATGGATGGCTTGGCGGCCGTCTTCTTGGATTTCTTCTTAGCAGCCTTTTTCTTACTCGCGCGTTTTTTGCCCGTCGACTTCGTCGATTCGCCGAAGGCACGGGACCAATTGTCCGTGTAAGGAGCAGAGCCTCCTGAGTGCAGCAGAGTCACAGTTGTTTGACCTCTTCAATAGACCTTGGGATAGATGGTAATCGTCGCGAAGGGCTTCGCCGCGGCGGGTCCCTTTAATTGCCATTTCAAGTTGGTAAACAAATGTCGCGGCAACGTCAAGCCGCAAAGCAGGTTGGTCCCGCCCCAGGAAGAGGTCCGCGCGGCGGTGCGGTTGGCGGCGATGCTGGCCTACTTTTTAGAACGCTGGCGGGCCTTTTTACGAATCTCGGCTCGAACCTGGTCCAATCGCTTAGGCCACTTGAACGAGGGGGCTGACTTCGGATCGTACCCGTTCAGATGACCATGAAGGCGGGTCGCGGGCTTGGTGTAGGCCAACTCCGTGTCTCCAAAGGCTTCCTTGCAGAGGGCGGCCAAGCGGAGATCGTACTCGCTCAATTCCTTGCGCGTATCGACATGGTTGTGGTCATGATCAGGCGGCCGATTGTTGTTGAACCAAGACTGCACCCCCTCGGCGAAATACTCGTGATGATTCACCGACGCGTATTTACCCTTCCACAAGCCGTCGGCCATGGCTTTTTCATAGCAGGCCTTCAACCGATCGTCGAAGGTCGGATCGAGATTCACCAAGCCGCGCAAATGGATGTTGTGGGCAAATTCATGAATCAGAATGCACTCGGCCGCGTACGGGTCGCCCTCAAAGTCAAGCAGATTCTCTTCGCCGCAGGAACAAACCGGGTCGGTTTTCGAACCGCCCAAGCCTCGGGCCCGGGCATCCCAGTAGTCCTTGGGGCCAAGATGGGAATGCTCCGGCACATCGGTAGTGAATTCGTTGTGAGCCATCACGATCATTCGCGAGCCGCTGCGAATCATCGCCGCGCGCACGTCCGGCCGCTGGGCCAGCATCATGTCGATCAGGTAGGCCGCCTCGCGGAGGGCAAAGTCACTGACCCGGTCACTACCCACCACGGGGTAACCGCCGGCGCTGACATGCTTCTTGTAGATGGCGTCGAGTCGTAACTCGTCCGGAGGTGCCGTGACTGGGTACTCGTCGCCCTTTGCCATGGCAATGCTGGCAAGGGTCAACGCAAGGACACACAAAGCGGAAGTCTTTGGCTGCGGATTGTCGTTCACGGGCTCCTCCACGCGATTCGAAACAGAATTTGGTACGTCACAGGACTACCTAAAATAACCACCTTATCCAGAAAAATCGGCAGAGGTGTACCAATTTAGAGGAAAGACGTCTTCGTGTTGACGGAAGTCGAGCAACCGGGCGGTGGATTGCGGCATATAACGCCATTAAATCTTCAGCCCCTTGGACTATTTTTCGTTGCCCGCGCTATAATGGGATGGAGCCGATATTTCTCCGCGCGAGGGGCTCGTTGCCCGCCTGAGCCCCGTAATCGTCCGCCTTTCTCCCACCTCTCAAAGAGCCCATATTCGTGTTTTCCATCTTATGTGCACGTCGTTTTTCTAGCCGTTTGTGCAAATTCGCCGTTGTCATGCTGACCACCGCCGTACTGGCTGGATGTGGCGAACAGGCGGAGATTTCCACATACTCGGTCCCCAAGCAAATTGAATCGCGGCTGCCCAAAGAGCGGCGCATGTTGGCCGCCATCGTACCTCGCGGATCGCGGGCTTGGTTTTTCAAGTTGACGGGAACCGATGCGTTTGTTGCCGAGCAAGACGCCGCGTTTCGAAAGTTTCTGGGCACGGTGCGATTTTCCGAGTCGTCGTTGCGTCCCAAGTGGAAGCTGCCTAAAGGATGGCGGCAATTACCCGACAACGCCCCGCAAAACCGGGGAACCTTCCGGCGCTATGCAACTTTGCAAATCCAGACGGAACAAGAGATTTTAGAAATCTCCATTACCACGCTGCCTTGGCCGGACAATGAATTGCTGCGTCCCAGTTACCTGCTGAATAACATCAACCGCTGGCGAAAGCAACTTTCGCTGCCAGAAATCGACACCGAAAGCTTGGCGGATCATAGCGAGCAATTGGAGGTGGATGGGGAGACGGCGTATTTCACGAGTTTCTCGGGACTTCCGAACGCGGACAGCAGTCCTCGCCGACCGCCACCAGGGCCAACGGTCGAGCAGCCGAAGCGTCAGGAAGGACTGGAATACGACAAGCCGGAGAACTGGAACAAGACGGCCGGCACCAGCTTCAGCCGTGCCGCATTCGAGGTTGCCGAGGGTGATAAGAGTATCCAGATTACGGTGAGCGCTCTGGCCGCCGCAGGTGGTGAGCGGCTGCCAAACATTAATCGCTGGCGTGGCCAGCTTGGCTTGGCGGAGATCACGGAAGATCAATTGAAGGACGAGATGAAGGAAATCCAGATCGATGGTTTGCCTGGCGACTATGTTGCCCTGATCGGCGAACAGAAGGCGCTCTTTGGCGTGATTGTCGAACAGGGACCGTACGCTTGGTTCTTCAAATTGATTGGCGACAAAGACCTGGCCGCTCGTGAAAAAGCCAGTTTTGAGAATTTTGTAAAATCCGTTCGTTTCGGGAGTTGATGATGGCATCCGATGCAATGAGGCCTGGCCGCGATTCGGCCGTCGAAGCGCAGGTGGTTGACGGCTCGATGTCGGCCATGGAAGAGGTTTGGCAGGTCATAAAGACCATCTTAAAACCGGTCGCCTCGCTACGGCTCACCGTGATCATGTTTGCCTTCTCCATCATCTTGGTGCTGGTCGGCACGCTGGCTCAAGCCAAGCTCGATATGTGGGAAGTGATGGAGCTGTTCTTTCGGTCGTGGGTCGCCTGGGTAGAGCTTTCGGTTTTTGCCCCGCCAGCTTGGTTTCCCGATGTTAGCCCGTTTTGGATCTCGTTCTGCGCGGGCATTGCCGGAGGTATCCTGTCGATCATCGCGGGCCTGGCTTGTTTTTCCAACATTAAGTCCCAGCACACGCGGACTCCCATCGCCGTGGGAGCCTTTTGCACGGGCTGCTTGATGACGGCGGCGGCGCTCATGTTCCGCGGGTTTTACTTTCCCGGCGGTTTGACGATTGGTTGGATTCTGTTTGCCAATCTGCTGGCGGCGCATCTGGTTCGCTTCACGATTCGAGGCCGGGGTTTGTGGTTACTGTTGGGGCTGGTGATCTTCATGTTTGGCCTGGGCTTCGGAGTCGTCGTGATCCTGGCCGGCCACGGGAACGGCGGATTGCAGGGCTTGGCACTCATCAGTTGGGAAATGCTCTGGATCTTGGTCAAAGCAGGCCTCGCGCTGACATGTTTTGCTCTGCTAGGGGCGTTGATCTACATGATCGTAAGCGTGCCGGGGTGGCTGCGTACCAAGATCTGCTTCGGCGTGGGCTGGCTGCTGATCGCCAGCTTTACGGCGCTTTTGTACTTCACGGGCAACGCGATGTATCTGGGCGACGCCGGAATGCGTATCTTGTGGCAGCTCATTCAAGCGGAAGCCGTGGCTCTGGTGCTGTTGGTGGGCAGTTGCTTGATTTTCAACAACCGCGGCGGCATCGTGCTGATTCACATGGGAGTCGGCTTGCTGATGCTCAACGAGATCTACGTCAGCCGCTACTCGGTGGAAGAACGCCTGCAAATGAGCGAGGGCGAGACGACCAATAGGTCGATCGATATTCGCGCGGTCGAACTGGCGGTGATCGATACGTCGGGAAAAGAAAACCAGGTGACCGTCATTCCGCTGGCCGCCAATGGCCGACAGACACGGTTTATGGCGGCGGAGGAGAAAATCAGTGACCGGCGACTGCCGTTTGACATCGAGATCGTCAAGTATTTGAAGAACACGGAAGTTCCACGGAAACTGCGGCGCAAGGAAAAGACGCCCGCCACGGCCGGACTCGGAAAAACCCATACCGTCGACGATGTTCGTTCCGCAAGCGGCGCGGATAGCGGCGGTGAAGTGAACGCTGCCTCCGCATTCGTGAAATTCACCGGAAAGGAAGGCGGAAAAAACTATGGCACCTACTTGCTGACCCAATCGCTGATGGCTCCCGAGCAAGTTACAGTCGGCGACAAGACCTATGATGTTTCCTTGCGGTTCAAGCACACCTATAAGCCGTATTCCATGCGGCTGATCGATGTCCGCAAAGATGACTACACCGGCACGAATACGCCACGTAACTATTCATCGGATGTGCAGTTTGTTGACAATTCAAAGAACATCGATCGCAAAGTCCACATTTGGATGAACAACCCGTTGCGATATGGCAACGAGACGTTTTATCAGAGCGGCTATCACATGGGCAGCGACAACGTGGAGACGACTACGTTGCAGGTCGTCACGAACACCGGTTGGATGATTCCCTATGTCGGCTGCATGGTCGTGGCAACCGGATTGTTTGTCCACTTCATTTTGGTGTTCATTCGGTTCACTAGACGATTGGTGTCGGACGCCACCGGTACGGCGGTCGTCGATGAAAACGCGGCTCTGCAGCGAGCCATGCAGCAATCGGGCGCTGCGCAACCGGTCAAAAGCAGAAAGCCAAAGAAGCCCGCACCCGAAAGGCCCGCGCCTATTGTGCAAGCTCCTGACCGCTCGGGCATGGTGGGCTGGATTGTGCCCGCGCTGCTGCTGGCGTTTTGTGCCCTGTGTTTTGCTTCCAAAGTGCGGCCACGGTCGGTGGCGAAGGGGAAAGTTGACTATACAGCCGCCGGAAAATTGGCGCTGGCCGATCATGGCCGCGTCAAACCATTTGACTCGCTCGCACGGGAGAGCTTGCGGTTGATTTCCGAACGGGAAACATACCACGACGAGTTCGAAGTTCGTCAGCCGGCCATTCGTTGGTTGCTGGACGTCATCTCGGGATCGGACGCGGCGGACGAGCACAAGGTATTCCGCATCACCAGCCTCGACGTACTCGACACGCTGGACCTCAAACGCCGCCGCGGTTTTCGGTATTCGTTTAAAGAGATCGAGCCGAAGATGGATGAGTTTCGCAAACAGTTGGCGGCGGCCCGCGAAGTGCCTAGCGAGTCGATGGAGAAATACCAAAAGAAGTTGATTGAACTCGACAATCGCCTGCAGCGGTACTTCGCACTGCGAGAAGCATTCCGCTTACCGGATCCCAAACAGGAATCGACCGATCTGGCGACCTATTTGTCGGGGATGGTTCCGCACAACGAGCAAATGCTGCAGTCGGTGGTTCCGCTGGCTGTGCCGTCGAATTCACCTTCGGACAAGCCGTGGATTCCGATGTCGGTGGCCGCTTCGCGCGTTTGGATTCGAGATCAGGCCAAGCAGGCCGAAGCGACGACGACCGTCGATTTAGCAACCGAATTCGTGAACGCGTTTTTCACCAAGGAGAACGTCGAAAAGGCGGCCGAAGCCGAGTTGCTCAACACCATGAAGCAAATCATGGCAGGACAGGATGATTCACTATCACCCGCGGAACTCGACAAGCGCGCCGTGCGTCAATTGGCCGCCATGCCCGCGGAACTTCGAGAGCAATTTCTTAGCAAGAGCCGCGAAGAGATCGTTTCCAGTCGTCCCCAACTCATCGACCGTTTCGTCGGCGACATCGAGGCGATTCTGGGCACGGGCGAGTTAGAGGACAAGCAAAACGCATCGGCCGTGGCTCTGCTGAATATCTTGTCCGCCTACCGCGACGGAAAAGCGGAAGAATTCAATAGCCAAGTGGCCGATTATCAAGAATCCTTGGCGTCGCTGCCGTCCGAGGAAGTGAAAGCGGGCAAAGCGCGATTCGAAGCTTTCTTTAATGGGTGCGAGGCATTTTACTACTGTACGGTGTGTTACGTCTCCGCGGCGATTTTGGCAGCGGTATCGTGGTTGTTTTTGGTGGCCGGATGGCAGCGGCCGTTCTCACGCGCGGCGTTTTGGATAATTCTGATGACCTTCGCGGTCCACACATTTGCCTTGGTGGCACGGATCATCATCGCCGAACGGCCGCCCGTGACGAATCTCTATTCGTCGGCGATCTTTATCGGTTGGGGCTGCGTCTTGTTTGGCCTCGTTTTGGAAGCCCTGTTCAAGGAAAGCATCGGAAATTTCGTGGCAGCGCTGGCCGGTTTTTCAACGCTGCTGATTGCCCAGTCGCTCTCGACCGATCTAAGCTCGATCGTGTCCAGCGGCGGCGACAACATCGGCGTGATGCAGGCGGTTCTCGACACGCAATTCTGGTTGGGAACGCATGTGATTTGTATCACTTTTGGTTACGCCACGACTTTCGTGGCGGGCTTGCTGGGCGTTGTCTTCATCACCCTGGGAATGTTTACTCCGGTGCTGGCGATGCGTATTGGCCGCTGGAATGTGGGCAAGATGCTGGGGGTGATGATTTATGGGACGGTCTGTTTTTCCATCTTCTTCAGCTTCTTTGGCACGGTGTTGGGCGGCCTGTGGGCGGACGATTCTTGGGGACGTTTCTGGGGTTGGGACCCGAAAGAAAATGGAGCTTTGATTATCGTCTTGTGGAATGCCCTGATTCTCCATGCTCGCTGGGGGGGGATCGTGAAAGAGCGCGGATTGGCCGTGCTGGCGGTTGGCGGAAACATCGTCACAAGTTGGTCTTGGTTCGGCGTCAATCAGCTCGGCATCGGCCTGCATTCCTACGGCTTTACGGATGGTTTGTTGCGGACCCTGGCATTCTTCGTATTGTCACAATTGGCGATCATCCTGGTCGGGTCACTGCCGAAGATGATTTGGTGGAGCTACGCGGCGCCAAATGCCACCGAAGCGGAACCCACCTAAACTATCGTGCCTTCGAATGAAAGACGCGCCTTGAAAAACTTGCCGTTGGCGTTAGTCGCACCGTGCTTAGCCATTGTCGGCTCATTTGCCGTCCAAGCGGCGGAGGTGCGATTTGATGTACAACCTCGTCAGGTAGTCGTCCGGGTGGGGGACCGCCCGCTGGCGACCTACGTTCATCGCGACGAGAAGATCTCCCGGCCGTACTTCGCGCACTTGCACGCCCCCGGCGGAATCCAAGTCAGCCGCAATCATCCGACGGTGGAAGGCCAAGACGCGACCGACCACGCGACGTTTCACCCCGGTCTGTGGATGGCCTTTGGAGATCTGGACGGCCATGATTATTGGCGTTTGAAAGCACGTGTCCAACATGACGGCTTCATAGCGGAACCAAGGGCCGAAGATGATAGAGGTTCGTTCACCGTTCGTAACCTCTACTGGTCGCAAGACGGAAAACGCCAAGTGTGCGTTGAAATCTGTAAGCTGTCGTTTCTTGTCCGTCCGGGCGGGTATTTGATTCAATGCCCCGCTTAACTGCTGGTTTTTGGTCTAGCGTGGATTTTCGATTGTAGCGACACTCCTTTCGCCTATCACGGAAAGGAGTCCGAGATGTCGCGACTGCAAGTACACCAGTCAAAGGTTCGGGAACTTGTTTTGAA
>JAJDEH010000453.1 GCA_029259935.1 Planctomycetota bacterium | reverse complement strand
GGGCTGCTGTCCGTCGCTGGCGGCGTTGACGTTGGCGGGCGGCACCATCGTTAGCGCGATTCAGCAAGCTCGCAATGAAACCGATCGGGCGATCGGCGTTCTTGGCGCGGGAACCTTGGCCGAGATCGCCGTCGAACTGATTGCGGCCAGCGGACTCACCCCGCGCCGCCTTTCCGACACTTCGCCAACGGACGATGTGCCTGTTTGGCTGGCCGTGGGACAAGTCGATCAACAGGTGAACCGGCCGATTCAAACCGTGATCGCCTGCGAGCAGCCGGCCGCCCAGTTGCGGCAACGGTTGCCCGCGGCGCGTGAGCTCATCTCGTTGTCGGTCAGCGACATGTTGCGGTCAGGCGAATTCCTGTGTGACCTGTTCTATAACGATGGCCCCTGCACCTATCCGGATTGGTTCCGGCTTGAACACTTCGAGCAATACGTTCGTTGGCTGCCGTTGTTGTCGGAAAAGTTGAAGTCGCAATACGGTTCGCCACTCGAACTACAACATGCCATCGACAACATGTCGGCGGAACGAGCCGTGCAAGTCACACCCGCCCAAACGGCACTGCGATGCTTTGTGTTTTCTCACTCGCCAGAGCCCAACGGTGCGCGAATTCCTACGAAGCATTCGATCGGGAGTGATTCCCAAGAGACCGATCGTGGCGTCAACATTGGCGTGAGCTTGATCGGCGGGGGACGCTGGCCGACCGGCATGATCGTGCGTCATATGAAGTCCGATCCGCGAGTCCACCTGCGCGGCGTTTGCGACCGCCGTCCCGAGGTCGCTCACCTAACGCGACAGGGCCTCAACTTTCAGTTCGCGACCACCGCGATCGACGACATTGTGCAAGATAAGGCGACCGATCTGGTCGTCGTCGCGCCCTACCACGGAGTCCACGCCCCGCTGGCCGCCGCCGCTTTGCGGGCCGACAAGCACTGCTTTTTGGAGAAGCCGCCCGCCATCAATCCGCTTCAAATCGGCCAGCTATCCGACGCAATGGCGACCACCGACCGGAACTTGTATGTCGGCTACAATCGCCGCTTTGCACCACTGAACGACATTCTGATGAAGCGGTTGCAAGAGGAACAAGGCCCACTGGTGATGAACTTCATGATGCGTTGCATCGACATTCCGCCCAATCATTGGTACTACTGGCCATCGAACGGCAACCGCATCATCAGCAACATCTGCCATTTGATCGATTATGCGTTGTTCTTGACCAAGCCCGCGTTGCCGACGGTGATTTCCGTGACCGGAACCGGCGAAGGACGGGCCGACGAAAACGTCGTGGTCACGATCAATTTCGACGACGACAGCCTAGCTAATATCCTCTACACGAATCGAGGTGCCGTCCGTCGTGGTTATTACCAAAAATATGTCGTGGCTCGCGGTAAAGCGATTGCCGAATTTGATTTTCGGCGGCTATCGATTAAACGCCGCGGTCGCAACGTGGGACGCTGGCGTGGATTGGTCACCGACATGGGACACCGCCGCCAAATCGCCGCCTTCCTGCGGTGCATTGCGACAGGCACGGAGTCGCCCGTCCATCACGACGATGCTTTGACCAGCATGAGAACCGTGGTGGCCGCTGGCGTTTCCGCTGAACGTGGCCAACCCGTGGCACTGGATTCCTTCGCGCCCCTTCCAATGAAACGTGGCGCGTAACGCAACGGCTTCGGCTAAGTCACTCATCACTGATTCCTCATCGTGCGCCGGCCTGCCGCGCTTCCGATCGAAGGGGCGAAAGTAGAATTGAAATTCCTCTCGGGTCGGTTGTTACCGGCTGGACAACGCCAAGAAACGAAAACGCCCCCGACCGGAATTCCGGTCGAGGGCGAATCGAAGGAAGCAAGTTTTCGGTGTCGGTCCCGGAGCGATCGCTCGTCTGGGTCCGGCTCACCGCTTTAGGGTTGTTGGGCACCGAAGCGACGCGGGGCGGTGCTGCTGGCCGAAGGACGCCGTGGAGTCGAACTAGTGCCGGAGGCCAGGCTGCTGCCGAAGCGGCGGGGCTGACTGGCGGACGGCCGGCTGCCTGATGTCGTTCCGGTGCGGACGATCGATCCGCCGACCACCGGGCCGCCGCGAGAGCCTCGGTTGAGCGTGGTGTCCAGGTTGAACAGCAGAGTGATGTCGGGTGTTTGGGTCCAAGGATTCGGGTCGAAGATGGTTAGTTCGACGTCGCCGCCGTGGTACTGGTCGACGTCTCGCAACAGCCGCTGGTAGTGGGCGTGCGAGCGAATTAGGGTCGAGCCGATGTGGGTGATTACGTCGCCCTTTTGCAGGCCGATGTGAGCGGCCAAGCTGCGGGGCATGACCGAATCGATTTCCAATCCCTGGCCGGGCACCATGCGGCCCAGAAAACCGAGCGTCGGTTGGCTGGCGGCGGGCGGGTTGAAGTTGTAAACGACTTGGGCTTGAGCGACATTAGCGGCGGCCAGCAGTGCGACGATGGCGAGGGTGTTGAAGAGCGTTTTCATGGCGAATTCCTTCGATTTCCAGGTGTTTCTTCGTTGCTAGGACTGTCGAGCAACCTGTTTCAACAACCTCATTGCCGTCGCCGCCATGAGCGGACAGAAAATCTGAAAAAATCTATTTGAGATACAATCGGCCGCCACACTGGGGCACCCGACGCCGTTTAATTCGCCCCGCAAAACGGCATCTGTCAAACGGTCGGAATTCCGGTTAGCATGGCGAAGCCAATTGCCCCTAATTCCCGCCCGTTTGGAGATGTTTCCCACCATGAACCGTATTTTTGTCATCCTTGGTTTCGCTTTTTTTCTGGCACTCACTGGCACGCTTGCTTCCGCGGAAAAGGCCAGCCCGCACAATCGTCTTAGCGAAGCTGAAAAAAAGGCGGGTTGGCAGCTTTTATTCGACGGCAAAACCACGACCGGTTGGCGAAACTTCCGCAAAGACGATCTCAGCGATGGCTGGAAAGTCGAAGACGGCGAACTTCGGCGTGTGGCGCGAGCCGGCGACATCATGACCAAGGAACAATACGAGAGCTTCGAATTGTCGCTGGAGTACAAGATCTCCCAAGGCGGCAATAGCGGAGTCATGTTTCACGTGACCGAGGAAGAGAACACGCCGTGGAAAACCGGCCCGGAATTCCAGATTCAAGATAATGTCGATGGCCACGATCCACAGAAAGCGGGCTGGCTCTATCAACTGTATCCCGCGTCGATTGATGCCACCCGGCCAGCAGGCGAGTGGAATCACCTGCACATTCGCATTACCCCCGAAGGTTGCGAATCCAACATGAACGGGATTCGCTACGCACGGTTTGACAAAGGGAGCGACGACTGGAACAAGCGCGTGGCCAAAAGCAAATTTTCCAAGTTTCCCAATTTCGGCAAGCCGACCAAGGGGCACATCTGCCTGCAAGACCACGGCAACCCGGTTACGTTTCGCAACGTTAAGGTTCGTGTTCTCAAGCCCGGCCAACCCGCTCCCCAGCCGATTGACGGCGAACTGGCGTTGCAAGCCAAGCTGGCATTTCCCAACCTCAAATGGTCTGGCTGGGAACCGGTCGACGAACGAGGACGAGTACGGCCGTTGCGCCTGATTTATCTGACCCATGCCGGCGACGGAACGAATCGCCTGTTCGCGGTTGATCAGCGCGGCGTGGCACACGTTTTTGAGAATCGCCCTGACGTCAAGAAGTCGGAAGTGTTCCTCGATATCCGCAAAAACACGACGTATATCGACCGCGAGTTTGAGGAAGGATTGCTGGGGTTGGCTTTTCATCCCAACTACAAAGAGAACGGCGAGTTCTACATCTACTACACTGATCCGCCGCATCAGTCGGTGGTCGCGCGAAGGCGGGTTTCCAAGGACGACCCTAACCGGGCCGATCCCGATTTCGAAGAGGAAATCCTGCGCATCAAGCAGCCGTTTTGGAATCACAACGGCGGTACGGTTTGTTTCGGTCCCGACGGTATGCTGTACGTGGGACTCGGTGACGGCGGCAGCGCCAACGACCCTCACGGCAATGGCCAGAATCTCAAGACACTGCTCGGGTCGATTCTGCGAATCGACGTCAACAATGAAGACAAGGGCCTAGCCTACTCGATTCCCAAAGACAATCCGTTCGTCGGCCACAAGGACGCTCGGGCGGAGATCTGGGCCTATGGCATTCGTAATTCCTGGCGTATTTCCTTCGATCGAGAAACTGGCGCGCTGTGGCAGGGCGAAGTCGGCCAGAACCTATGGGAAGAAATTAACATCATCCAACGCGGCGGCAATTATGGCTGGAATCTTCGCGAGGCGACTCATACTTTTGGCCCCAAGGGAAGCGGACCGCGTAAGGATCTGATCGAGCCGATTTGGGAATACGACCATCAAGTCGGCAGGTCGATTACTGGTGGCGTCGTCTATCGAGGGAAAGAACTTCCGCAGCTTGCCGGCGCGTATCTATACGGCGATTTTGTCACCGGAAGAATCTGGGCGCTGAAGTACGATCAGTCCAAGGAGCAAGTGCTGTCCAATCATCAGATTCCTGGCAAGTTCGAAGTCACGTCATTCGGCGAAGACGAAGCGGGCGAAGTTTACTTCACGAAGGTGGCCGCCGATGGCAAAGGGATCTACAAGTTCATCCCCAAGAAGTAATTAGGCGATTGCCAACGGCATGTCTGGGGTCGAGCGCGGCGAGGCCCCAGACCCGCCGCGCTCGCGCCCAGACACAACCATGTCGGCAAGCGTACCACGGAAGACCGCTCCGTTTCAGTTCCGGTTGGGAACGCTCTTTCTATGCACGGCTGTTTATTCGGTATTCCTGGCCCTAATCACGAACGACCGGAACACACCGTGGCTGTTCTGGGTGATTTTCCTAGCGGTGCCGCTTAGCGCTTTTCCACTGTTGTTCGATCGTTGTCTTCGATCGGATGCTGATGTGTTGCGGTTCCGTCCGGCGGCGGGAATCTGGCTGGCTTTGTCGCTGGGGGTTTATTCCGTCGCCATGTTGTCACTGGCCACGATTGGGTTTGTCCCCGATTGGCAAGGCAGAAAGGGGCATGGCTGGATCTATTACATCAACGATGGACTCGCCGGCCTTGCCACATTCCCGTTGTATATTACGGGCGCGATTGCCTTTTCTATTTCCGTCGTGCGACCGACGTACGCGGCACGATCGCACGCCAACCTGCTGTTCGTAGGTACCAACGCCGTGATTTCGTGGTGGTATGTGTTCGCGACGATCTTCCTGAATTTCACGCAAAATGCCTCCTCGGAATCCGCCATGGCTACGATTCCATTGGCGGCGGCGGTTGGATACACGGCCTACGCCATCGTACTGGCCAAGTACTCTAAAAGGCCCGCAGAGCAACCCAACCTACACATGATCAATGTTTGGGCAGGGCTGACGATTACCACGATCGCCGCCAAGATTCCACTGGCCATGCACTATTACGCAAGTCTGCCAGCCGATCCTCCGTCCGGTTGCTTCATCGTAACCGCCGCCTCGCGCGGACATCGATGGCTAGTGCGAAGTTGGAGGGATCCCGGCAGCGGTGCGATCACCAATTGGCAACTCTGCGTCTTCCGAGAATTTGAAAACTGCCTGCGCCGGACATTGCCTCGTTTTCATCGCAGGCTTCGTTCGATCTATAATCGGGTTGGTCCGCCGATCGCTGCCCTGATTCGGTTCCGGTGGCAAGCCGACCTTGTATTCCTGATGCTGTTGCCGATTCAGCTAGTTTTGGCCGCCATCGGTTTTGGCCGCGAGTCCATCAGGCAAACTTTTCGAAGAATAATCCGAGACGGCGCTTGACACTAAAGACATTTTGTCTTATTCTCTTCCCTTAGTGGTTTTCACGGTGATTTGCCGTGAACCTGCGTTGGGGTTTCTTCCCAACGAGAGTCGAACGAGGTTCAATCACGACGGGAGTCGGCCATGACAAGCAAAGTTGTATTGGTGATGTCGTTGATCATCGTGGGCGCGGGGGCCGTCGCGATTAAAGCCGACGACAAGGCCCCGCGGACGGCTCCGGAAATGACCTCTCAGGAACTCGCCCAGTGGATCGACGATCGCCTGCGCTTGCTGTGGGACGAAGAGACGTTGGAGAAATTATCCGTCGTCGACGACACGACGTTTATTCGCCGAGTGTATTTGGATCTGGTCGGATCGATTCCCACCATCTCGCAAATCCGCGATTTCGACGAAGCCGAGGGGACTTACAAGCGGGCTGAATTGGTTAACAAACTGCTGAGCGACGATACTCGTCCAGACCGGTACGCGACCAACAGTTCGCAGCACCTGGCGCGAATCTGGCGGCGGGCGATGATTCCCAAGAGCAGTACAAACGCGGCGATGGCCGAGCAGTTCGATCCGTGGTTGGCGGAGCAATTCGCCAAAAACGTGTCGTACGATCAGTTTGCCCGCTCGGTGGTCACCGCGACCATGCCGGCGGCTCCCGAACAGCCGGGGCCTCCGCCCTCGCTGGCGGGTACGCCGGCCGTTTTTGCGCAGGCGGTGGGCCAAACACCGGTCAGTATGGCCAATGCGGTCACTCGTTACTTTCTGGGAGTTCGAATTGGCTGTGCCCAATGTCACGACCATCCATTCAACTCCGACCTAACCCAGCCAGATTTTTGGGGCATGGCTGCCTTCTTCTCAGGCCAAGATGCGGGCAAACTTCCGACAATCAACGACGAAGCGGGTAAGTCTTATTCGGCCCGCTTTTTGTGGGATGGAAAACCAGAAACCGTCGAAGACAAAACGCCGCGGCAACTGTTGGCGGACTGGATGGTCTCGCCAGAAAATCCAAACTTTTCCGCCACCGCCGTGAATCGTATTTGGCAACACCTGTGCGGTCGCGGGCTGGTCGGATCGGTCGATGATCTCGATCAAGTCAGCGATGAAGAGCGAGCCGTACTCGATGAGTTGGGCGGACTGTTTGCCGAAGCTGGCTACAACGTTCGCTGGCTGATGGAAGGAATTTGCAAAAGCGAGTTCTATCAGCGGGCCAGCCTAGCGCGAGGCCAAGAGGCCGAGGCGGAGGATGTGGCGTGGCTCCGTCCGCTCAAAACCCTGACACCCGAGCAAGTGTTCGACTCGCTCGAGCAGGCATTGTCATTGCCGATTGGCGAAGTGGACAACCCGCCGCGATTCAATGGACTAAGAAACGCCTTCGTGGCACGAATGGATGAAGCCGCCAGTTCATCTCCGGAAGATTTTCGGGCCGGAATTCCTCAAGCGCTAATGATCATGAATGGCAAACTGACGGCCGATGCGACTGATTTGCGTAAGAGCCGTACGCTGAGAGCGATCGTCGACGCCCCGTTTTTGAACCAAGGCCAAAAGATCGAGGCGCTGTATTTGGCGACCTTCACGCGCCGGCCCAGAGCGGAAGAAGTCAAGTTTTTACTCGGTCATATTGACGACCAGCCGACTCCAGAAAAGAAGCGAAAAGCTTACGAAGAGATTTATTGGGGGCTGCTGAACAGTCCCGAGTTCGTGTTGAGCCGATAGTCTTATTCATTATCTCGTCCGCTGTATATGCATATTTGTCACGAATGCTCGTGACGCAACGAGGGAGCCACGAATGTCATCTTCATTTTTCCAAGAATACTCGCGGCGTGATTGGTTGAAGATCAGTCTGGCCAGCGGCTTGGGTGTTTCCTGTTCGGGTTGGTTGCCATCGCTGGCCCGCGCCACGGATAAAAAGAGCAAACCCAAGTCTTGTATTCTGCTATGGATGAGTGGCGGACCCACGCAGACCGACACGTTTGATCTGAAGCCGGAACATGAGAATGGTGGCCCTTCCAAAGCCATCGAAACCGCAGTCCCCGGAATTCGGATCAGCGAACACTTGCCCGGGATCGCCAAGCAGATGAAGGACATGGCGATCATCCGCAGTATGAACACGTCCGAAGGCGACCATGGCCGGGGAACCGAATTGATGCTGACGGGGTTTCGTCCCGGCCAGCAGGCGGTGCGATACCCCACGCTCGGCTCCATGGTGTCGAAGGAAATTGGTCCACCAGACAACGAGTTGCCGAATTTCGTGAGCATTTCCTCGTTTCAGTTTGCTCCTAATGCTCACGGTCCCGGCTATTTGGGGCCGCAATTCGCGCCGCTGGTGGTATCCGGCGCCAGCGACAATCCCCAGGCGCGAGCCAACTTGTCGATTGAGAATCTGCGTCCACCGATCAACGTCGACGCCGAGTCGATGAAGAATCGCGTCAGTGTGTTAGAATTCTTGCAAAAGGAATTTGGTTCGAAAACAAGCAGTTTCTCCGCCAAGGCGCATCGCGCCAATTACGAGCGGGCCGTGCGCATGGTCGAATCGCAAGCGAAGAACGCCTTCAAGCTGTCAGAGGAAACCAACGAACTGCGCGACAAGTACGGCCGTAATCGATTTGGCCAAGGATGCCTGTTGGCGAGGCGGTTGGTCGAGCGGGGCGTGTCGTTCGTGGAGGTCACGTTGTCGGAAGTGAACAACAACCCAGTGTCCTGGGATACTCACGCCAATAACTTTGAGCGCGTACGCGAGTTGTCCGAGGTGCTTGATCCCGCCTGGTCCACGCTGATGGAAGATTTGCGCGAGCGTGGATTACTGGATTCAACTCTGATCGTGTGGATGGGAGAATTCGGACGGACCCCGAAAATCAATGATAATGGCGGTCGGGATCATTTTCCGGTGGCTTGGTCAACGGTGCTTGGGGGCGGCGGCATTCAAGGCGGTCAAGTGATTGGCGATACCGGCAAGGACGGCATGGCGGTCGTGAATCGGCCTGTGAAGACAAAGGACCTGATCGCCACGATCTGCACGACCTTGGGAATCGATCCAAAAACCGAAAACATTTCACTGGAAGGCCGGCCCATCAAAGTCATTGATGCGGGTGGCAAACCGATTCAGGAATTGGTCGGATGATGGGAGACGCCGTTTGACTGGCAAGCCGATGGAAAGATCGATCGTGGTAGCACTGATTGGAATCGGTTCGATGTGCGTCTGCGCGCGGGCCGAAGACGAAGCGCGACTGCGGTTTATCAAACAGAAGTTGGGCGAGTTTCACTTCGCGGCCGCTGGCGATGGCGCGGCCGGAGGCACTGCGACGGGAGGCACAGCGATCGTAAAAGAACTCGTCCTGACCGAAGATCCGGCGATTTCGTACACCAATCCCCAGCGAAGTTCGCGAGGTGCCGGAGCGACGTTTTTTTGCTTGTCCGGTGGTCGTCCGGTTGCGGGCGTATCGCTGAGCATTCGGGACGATGGCCGGATTTTCTCCGAGTTTTCCATGCTTCGCAAAATGCCCTTGCGGGTGTCCTACCAGCAGCGTGACGTTTGGTCGCCGCGCGCCTTCGGTAAAACCTGGGAACATTTGCCCGATAGTCGTCGTCCTAGTACATCGAAACCCGCCCGCTTGGTGCAGATGCGGCGGTTGGCCCGACGATTTGAGATTCAGGTGAATAAGAAAAACGCTCTGCCCGAGAAACTGCGTTTGTTGTCGCGTCCGCTGCATCGGTATGAGGTGAATGGCGAAGTGATTGACGGTGCCGTCTTTGCATTTGCGATGGCGACGGATCCCGAAGCGATGCTGGTGCTGGAAGCCGAGGTGAGTTCCGATGGCGGTTCGTGGAGCTATTCACTGGCCCGCATGACTTCGTTTCCCCTGGAAGGCAGGCTGGACGATCAGCAGATATGGTCGGTTCCTGGCTACTACAGTAATCCTCGATCGCCGAGCGATCCATATATCGAAGCCGCTCGCGGAAAATATGAGGAGGAGTGAGTCCATGCGTCTAAAGATCGCCCATATCATCGGCATTGCCCTGTTGCTCCAATCGGTGTTGGCCTTTGGCGAGGAAGTGGCCAAAAGCGATGCCACTGGCGGGGTCCGGCCCACGGCCACCGGGCCGGTCGACGGTGAGGTTCGGGACGTGATTTTGTTGCTGCGCGAAGGACCACTCCATTTGCGATTCCGCGTTTCCCTAAATGGTAAAGCACTCGGTGATTTACGGCAGGCCTATGTCGACCGCATGATAGCTACGCTGGACACGGACAAAGATGGAAAGCTGACTCGCGATGAAACTGACCGATCGCCCCTGCTTCGCAAGCCTCAGCGCAAATCGGCCCAGGCGTTTCTCAAATCTCTCGGCCGCAAACAAGAAGTGACGCGTCGCGAGATTACCCAAACGGTCCAGCGCGTTGGCGGCGAAACGGTGGTCTACCGCCAGGACGTTTCGCCGTCGTTAAGCGACCGGGAGCTATTCAAATTCCTGGATGAAGATAATTCCGGCACCTTGGAGCGGGAAGAGATGGTGTCATCCATGTACCGCATCTTGGAACGTGACGGTGACGGCGACGAGTGCGTTAGCTTGGATGAGTTTTTGCCCGAACCGGAACCAGAGCCCGCGGATCAGAATAACCTGTTGCCATTGGACATGCCCGAACGGTCGACAAAGAGGATTTCCAGCGTCATGCGTGACACGCGCGAGACACTGCTGCCGCGACGCATGATCCAACGCTACGACCAAAATCGAGATCGGCAGCTTTCGCGGCAAGAACTCGGCTGGAAGAAGGAACGCTTTGAGTTTCTCGACTCCGATGGCGACGGGCGGCTCGGCGATAAAGAGTTGGCTTTTGTCGAGCAGGGCGTGGTCGATGTCGAATTGTCCATCGACCTGGCACCAGAAGACCCCACGAAACTGGCACTTCGCGTGGTTTCGTCCAACGGCGAGCAAGCCGATATGACGAAGCGTCCCGATTTCGCTCGAATCAATTTTAAAGGTGCCGTGATATCATTCGCTCGACGTTTTATCGATCCAGTCGCTACCGCCTTGGAAAGCGCCCAAATCGAATTCAATAATTTGGACGTGGACGGCAATGGTTACTTGGACACAATCGAGACCGACGAACGGATTTGGTTTAAGCGCGGCGGCTTTGACGCGATCGACGGCGACGGCGACGGAAAAATTTTTGGCGAAGAGATGGAGCAATACGTGCGGGTTCGGGGTGAGCCGGCGGCGACCAGTTGTCGAGTGAACGTCTACGACACCGGGCACGGCTTCTTTATGGCGTTGGACCGCAACGGAGATGGCCGCGTGGGGGTTCGCGAGCGAAAGCTGTCGCCCACGTCGCTAAAGCAAATGGAGCGGGACGGCCGGGTGGGTGTTTCGGCGCAGGAACCGGTCAAGCAATATCACGTCGAGTTTGTTCGCGGCAGTTACCAGTTGTTCGGCGCGGTGGATGACGCGGTCAACCGGGACGCCGCGTTCCAGCAGCGAGCCTTGGTGGGCCCGATTTGGTTTCAGCGCATGGATCGAAACGGCGATGGCGATATCTCGTGGCGTGAGTTTTTTGGTCCTCGTGACGTCTTCCACAAGTTGGATGCCGATCACGATCTGCTGATCGATCCCATCGAAGCGGCAGCGGCGGAGAAAATGTTTGCGAACTAACGACGAATAGCACACCCGGAACAACTTACCAAGCAATAACCGAGCGACATCCATGAATCAACCCAACACAGCCACCGATCCTATCACGGCGGAAGTTTCCAACAGCAAACCGGCTGCCGCGCTTTCCAAGGACGATGCCGATGTCGTGCAGCGGCTGCGCGAGGCTCGTCAGCGCATTAAAGACGAAATGGCCAAGGTGGTCGTCGGACAAAATGAAATCGTGGATCACATGTTGATCGGCCTGCTGTGCCGCGGCCATGTGCTGTTGCACGGCGTGCCGGGACTGGGAAAAACACTGATGGGCCGCACCCTGGCTCGCACGCTGGCCATGGAGTTCAAGCGGATTCAATTCACGCCCGATCTGATGCCGTCCGACATTACTGGCACCGACGTGATTGAAGAAGACCAGGCGACCGGCAAGCACAAGTTGGAATTCATGCCGGGCCCCGTGTTCACGAACTTTCTGCTGGCGGACGAGATCAACCGCACGCCCCCCAAAACTCAAGCCTCGCTGCTGCAGGCGATGCAAGAACGCGAAGTCTCGGTCGGCACGCAAACGATGAAGCTCAAGCCGCCATTTTTCGTCGTGGCGACTCAGAATCCCATCGAAATGGAAGGCACCTACCCATTGCCCGAAGCCCAGGTGGATCGATTCATGTTCAGCTTGCGGGTGAAGTACCCTTCGATCGATGAAGAGGTTCAGATCATCAAGGGAACCACCAGCACGCTCACCGCCGAAGCCGGAGAAGTCATGTCGGCCGAGGAAGTCGTTCGATTGCAAGATCTAGTGCGTGGCGTGCCGATCGCGGATTCCGTGGTCCGATACGCGGCCCGACTGGTCGCCCATTCCCGTCCTGGGCAAGTGGCGAACGACGACGCGATTCACAAGTATATCGCATACGGGGCGAGTCCTCGTGCCTCGCAGTATTTAGTTTTGGGATCGAAGGCCCGCGCCATTTTGTCCGGCAAATATCACGTGGATTTCGCGGACATCCGAGCCATCGCGCATCCCGTGCTGAGGCATCGGCTGGTACTCAACTTCCACGCACGGGCCGACGAAATCGACTCCGACACGTTGGTCGATCGGCTGGTCAAAGCCGTTCCGCAAGAAGGTTAAAAGCAACAATAAGAATGTCGTTGTTCGCGCCGCGAACAAAACGCGTCCGCCATGGTCGCGCGCCGCCGCCAACGACTCAATCGTGAAACTCAATGGCCAAAACTCTCAACACGCGCGACCTTGTCGATCCGGGATTTTTCTCCCGGCTCGATAGCATTGAACTGCGGGCGAGTTCCATTGTGGAGGGTTTTTTGCACGGCCTGCATCGCAGCCCGTTCGTGGGATTCAGCGTCGAGTTCAATTCGCATCGGGAATATGTCCAAGGCGACGATCTAAGACACGTCAATTGGAAGCTGTACGCACGCCAGCGGCGTCTCTACGTCAAAGAGTTTGACGCCGAGACGAACATGAATCTGTACTTGATGCTGGACGTCAGCGGATCGATGGAATGCGCCAACACGGGAACCAGCAAATTGTTCTACGGCGCGTCGCTGGCCGCAGCGATCGCCCATCTGGCCTTGAAGCAACACGATGCCGTGGGCATCACCCTGTTTGCCGATCGCGTGCTGACGCATGTGCGTCCCGCCGCCAAGCCGCATCAATTGCAAGAGATCTTGCAAACGATTGCCAACTTGAAGGCGCGGCCAGTTTCCGACGCGCCGCGTGCTCTGCATCAATCGGCCGAATTGGCCAACCATCGCGGGATGGTCGTGATCATCAGCGATCTGTTCGACGATCTGGAAGGCATCATGAACGGCATCGAGCATATGCAGTTTCAAAATCACGAGGTGATTTTGTTCCACATCCTCGACCCTTGGGAACGTGATTTGCCGCTGGACGGGAACATTCGCTTTCGCGACATGGAAACCGGCGAGGAACTTACGACGCAGGCCGAAGGTATTCGGCAGCAGTATCTGGAAGTGGTGGGCCAGTGGCGAAGCGAACTGGCTCAGGGTTGCCTCAACCGCAGCGTTGATTACGTGGAACTGACAACCGATCAGCCGATGCAAGAAGCGTTGCTGGATTACTTAGTGAAACGAGCCAAGAGTTTTTAAGGCCTTGGATTGACATGGGTTTCGTACAGATTGCATTTCTCGGAGCACTCGGCGCGTTAGCGATTCCGCTGATCGTGCATTTGATGTTCCGCGTGCGCACCCGTCGGGTGGATTTAGGCACGATTCGATTCCTAAAGGAAGTGCTGCAAAAGAACGCGCGCCGCAAGCGGGTCAAGCGGTTGTCCTTGTTGTTGCTGCGGATGATCTGCGTGGCGTTATTGGCCTTTCTGTTTGCACGGCCGTACTTCATCGCGGAAGGAGTGCGCAGCCA
>JAJDEH010000452.1 GCA_029259935.1 Planctomycetota bacterium | reverse complement strand
CCGGGCGGGGTCCCCTGAATGTAATGAATTAGAAGCGCTACTGCGCGCTCATGTCATGCCCTCATGAGGCAATTCTGGGCTCGCGCGTCTGAGGGTATAAACGGCGGCCGTGGACACCGATGCGAGTTGGAGACGTTGATTAGCGATTGAAGGTTGTCCAACCTCCTGGACTTCGACATTTCAAGAAAAGGAGGCCATCGAAGTGCCCCCGCCTTTCCACACCGCTTGCGTACGTTGAAACACGCTGATAACTCGTGATGGTTCGCTCACCGGTGATCCCTGACGCAATCGGCTATTCCCCCTTATCGTTCTCTATCGCTTCTTTGATCTGCTTGATCCGCACGATGATCTCGAAATCGTTGGTATTCAGAAACGTGTCCAGCAAGGGCAGCACTTCGCGTCCGATGTTGATCAGATGTTGCTGCGCTTCTTCGCGACGTCTGTACTTTGCCGAACCCAGTTGCCTAATGAGTCCGGCGATATCCGCGGCGACGAGCGGCGCAGGTCTGGCATCTTTCTGATGTTCGTAAACGGCGCGAATCTCACGTTCGGACAATGCCCGTTTCCAGATCATCACGTCGTCGATCTTCCCATCGAATTTTCGGTGTTTGTCTAAACTGAAGGCGGCGTGTCCGATTCTCAAGGGAAAGGATGAGGGCGTATAAGGCGCGTTGACGACTTTCGTTCCATCTAGGCGGCCATTTAAATAAACCGTAATGTTCGTTCCGTCAAATGCCCCGACCGCATGAATCCATTGATGGGCGGGCAGACTCGTCTTCCCAACCGCGGCCAGCCAGCCGCCTGCCCCGACCGTGAAGTTCAGCCGTTTCCCGTCATAGCAACGAAGCACGAATCCGCGAGCGCCCCCGTCAAGCCAGTCATGTTTGCAGACCACCGAGCCATTCGATTTTGCTTGCCCGAGGTTGATCCACGCCGCGACCGTGAAGTTCTGTGTATTGAAATTCTCGTGGTCCGCCGTTTCGACATAGCCCGACTTCACGTTGTTCTGGCGGATCTTCAACGCGTTGCCCGACTTCTTCTGTTCGACAATTGTAGCCCGGTTAGGCTGGCCGGGATGGTGTTCGCCCAACGCGTTCAATACCGCCGCGCCGTCGCGCTGATCGAAGGTATAGTGCAGTACCAAATCCCGTTGATATCCTTCCTGTTTTCGTTTCTCTGTAGACGTCGCCTTGCAGATCGATTCGGCCTCTTCTGCACCGTGGGCGCGGCCGATCAGCAGTTGCCCAAGAAACAGGACGAGCAGTGCGCAACGTACGAGACGCTGAAGCTGAAGACTGCGAGCCAAGCACGTCGTTGCTTTTCGTGACGTCACAAGGTTCTCCTGGAAGTCATTGCGTTGGATTGGGTACCTAGGAAACTCATCATCCCATCGAAGTGACTGCGAAATGTGAGGCTGGCGCGCCCCGCAGTGGCCTACGCTACTCATTTTCTTCTGAAACACCTCGACGGTATACAAAGGGGCGTGTTCAACGAGCGTCGTACCCTATTCTAGAGATAACGCCGGTGCGTTACATGTCGCAGTGGAGCATGCGTGGGAATCAGCATTGAAAATGGCCCCGGGTCGGCGTTGAAAATGTGCCCACCTAGTTCAGTTTTCAGTGCCCATTTCTGAGGCTTGGCCTTAGTTGGGGTTGGTTTGGTAGAAGCCTGAGGTTCGGCTTGTTTTTTCTTCATCGTCTCTCGGAAGCGAGAACTATCGCCTCGTATTTCTCATTGCGTGGCGTGAATCGAGGATTCTTCCTGCAACGTACTCATCCTCAGACTGTTTGCTGCCGCCGGTCATCGATCTTCCGTTTTTCCTTTGTTGTCGCGCGGTTGCTTCGGTTGATCTCCTCGTGGGGACTGCGTGTCTCCGCTTGCAGAGTCTGCTTTCCAGAGTTCGCGCAGTCTTGTCCAGTTCTCGTACTCTCGTTTCTGCGCAGAGGTCGCCTTGCTGATCTTTTCGGCGCTGCTTTCCGTAAAAGAGAACTTCGTGCCCCTGAAGCTTCTTGTCATTACTCCACCACCACCCGCCCTGCCATGGCAGTCCATACAGAGGTTGAGGCGTGTGATCTTCGGCATTCTCCCTGCGTTCGGCCCTGTCTCGAATGGATCTTTTGGGCTGAAACCTGCGGCGAATGGGGAACCGGCTTCATAGCGGAAGTCACTGGGGGTCATCGCCCTCATGACCGCATTGCCCTTCATGAGTTCGCGCGGCTGCATGACGAATTCGGCCACGCATTGCGTCGCTTCGGGACGTGCTTCGAAAGCGGGCCGATCCACATCCAGGTAGGCGCGTAACTGAACGCTGACGATCAGCGGGCTGAGAATCACCTCGGCCTCCTTGCTGATCAGGAACGGCTGCTCGATCAGAGCAAACTGCGTCCCCACCGGAAACTGCTCGGGCTTTTTCTTGATTCTCTCCATGTATTCGAGAGTCTCAGCGCGGCCTCCAGGCAGACGCATGAACTGAAGGAAGATCGAGCGTGCATACAGTTTGCCCGTGTGAGTCGACGCTGGGATGGACTTTTTATCTTCCCCCACGCAGATCCAGGAGCTTTCTTTTGCATAAAGGTCAGCCGGCAGGAAAGACTTAAACCGGTCCTTGGGGTCGTGAGCTTGCGCAAAAGCACCTGAATTCACCGTCACCGTCATGGTGTTGGGGAGCGCCAGAATCTCTGCCTTGGTTAGCGCGAGTCTCCGAATGAGCGATGCGATCTTGGGCTGGGATGCCGTGCGGCGATCCATATGAGTTTTGGGGAACGATTTACGACCGCCCCAGTACCAGCTCCCCTTCCACCAATCCCAATTAAAAGTCGTATCAAACACTTTCCAGAGATGGCGTTGCAGCAAAGCACGTTTGACATCGCTGTACGCCTCGATCTTTGCCTCCGGAAGCGCCGCAAACGCATCCAGAGCCGCGTTGAACTTTTTGAATGTCTTGTCGTCAAACGGAAATTCTGACCATGCAAAGATTGCCGGGGTCGTGTCATTCTGTGCGTACAATTTACCGTCCGGCCCATACCGCATCATGAGCACATCGTAAAGCGTGTCGTATGGATCAGCAGTGTCTTCGGCTCCGTACACGCGACCGCTCAGCAGTTGGCCAGAAACGAGGACGAGCAGTGCAACGCACGCCAGATGGTGAAGCCGAGGGCTGCGAGCCTGTCCCGTTGTTTCTTGGAACATCACAATATTCTCCGGTAGATGAAGGTTGCTTTAGGATCGTTCGCGAAACAAGTGTCCCGTTTTGATCCGCCGTTGGACGTTAGCTACGGTTTTTCAGAACCGGACGCTAACGCATTCCGGGGTGTAATAGCTACTTCTTCGAAACCGTGTCCTTTGTGCTGGCACTTGGTGTTGCCAGGCACCCGAACACGCCGCGACAATGCCATTTGCCGCTCCACCGAACGTCTACCAAATCGGCGTTGTGGTCGTCGAGCAGTTCTTTTACCGAATCGTAGCTAGGTCTTGCCTCCCTGGTGGCGTCGTTAAGATCGCTGCACAAATTGGTTTGGTTGATCGTCACCAGCAACCCATTTTCATCACGCGACTTTTCATCAATTGTCAGGCCTTCGATCTTTGCCAGGTCGTTGAAAAAACCCTCTAGAAACTTGGTGCGGACCGTGATCGATAATTTTGCGGGTCCGATCAATGTAAGGTTCTCGCGAGGCATGGAAAACGAGCTGCCCGCGAGGGCGTCATGAACATCCGTCAAACTGACGTCCTGCCGCAATGCGATAGTCGCGTACCATTGGCCCTTATGCTCTTGCATCGTGACGCCCAAGACGCGCTTTCCGAGAAAGTCAGCGATCTGCTTTGAACACTGATCCGCCGCGCTCATGGATGCAACGTTGTTTATGGGTAGGCAAAGCCGTGGCGCTCCGCCCGCCATCAGTTGGGCTGGCAACATCAGCAATACGACCGCGACAACCGAGACTGAGAGTTTACGAAACATGTGTTCTTCCTCCGGTTTGATGGAAATCAACTGACGCTGACCGATCATACGCCTCCTGCGGAGCAAGAAAAAATAGTTAATTATCTATCGCATGTTGTTATTTGTTGTTTAGCCAAGGCCGCAGATCGATCGTCGCTCAGCTTGCCGCGTTCCTGTCTGTTCGCCACCCGTCCCGTTAAAGCGCCTTGCCCCCTTCAAAGCGTCGATAGCAAGATTGCTTGTGCGCGGCGGCAAATCGACCGCCGCAGGAAACAATAGGTCGCCAAGCTGCGTCGCTGTGAAACGCCGAACGCACACAGGACGATGAAGTCGACGCAGTTTCGCAGGCAGGTTTTGTGGCAGACTAGCGGACGAACCTAAGTAATTTTATCTTGTCTAGCTTGAGTTGACTGCTCATCCCGTAGAACGAGAAACGCAAGTATGAGGATTTTGGTAACAGGCAGTGCTGGCCACCTGGGTGAAGCACTCGTTCGCACCTTGAGAAATCAGAACCATCCGGTTCTTGGAATTGACCGAATTCCCTCGAACTTCACGGACCGAGTCGGAACGATAGCAGACCGAGGATTTGTCAGGCATTGCATGGAGGGAATCGACTCCGTTCTACATGCGGCGACCCTGCATAAACCGCATGTTGCCACACATCGTAGGCAGGAGTTCGTGGATGCCAATGTTACCGGCACGCTGAACCTCTTGGAGGAAGCGGTTTCGGCAGGCATAAGCTCTTTTGTCTTTACGAGTACAACCAGCACTTTTGGCGATGCACTGACGCCATCAGGCGATGCACCCGCGGCTTGGATAACCGAGGACGTTAGACCCGTCCCCAAGAACATCTATGGAGTGACGAAAGTGGCAGCGGAGGATCTCTGCCAATTGTTTCATCGCAACCACCGCCTCCCCTGTCTTGTGTTGAGGACCTCTCGGTTCTTTCCCGAGGCGGACGACAATAGAGAGATGCGAGAGGTCTACGAAGACGGCAATGCTAAAGCGAATGAGTTTTTATATCGCCGAGTAGATATTGAGGACGTTGTGAGTGCACACCTGCTGGCAATGGAAAAAGCACGCTCAATTGGCTTCGGCCGCTATCTCATCAGTGCCACAACCCCCTTTACGCAAGATGACCTCTTTGAGCTGCGTTCCGACGCAGCGGCGGTGCTGAAGCGAAGAATCCCTGGCGCCGCGGTCGAGTATGGGCGGCGAGGCTGGAGGATGTTTCCACGGATTGACCGAGTCTACGTCAACGAACGAGCAAGAGAGGAACTTGGCTGGGAGCCTCGGCATAATTTCGTCAATGTACTTGACCGGCTGAAAGTAGACGGGAAGCTTCTGAGCCCGTTGGCGTACACCATCGGAGAAAAAGGCTATCACGCTACGGAGTTCGCTGACGGTCCTTACCCAGTGGAATCAGCGGACGAATCAGCGTCGGAGTGAAACACCGAACACAGTTGTCAGTGTCGAAAGCTGGCCTCGGTTGTATCGTCCGTCAGCAGGGAGGAGTTGTCCATCGCTGCAGCGGTGAAATCCACCGATCGCAGTTCGGGGCAGTGAGAATCGTGATCAAATGGATGGAGTTGGGCCCCTTCGCTCGACCAGAGTTACCCGGCGTCCTCACGACTACCGGCCTTTCCGTCACCTCGGCGGCGTTGTAGCGTTTCAACTTCTCAGCATCGCATTCGAGGCCGAGGCCGGGAGTAGTCGGTACCGCGATCTTGCCGTCTTTGATCTTGAACGGCTCGGTGATGACATCATGAAAGGTGTCCGACCGCCTGCTCGCGTAGTCTTCGATCCGATGGCACCGCTGCAGAGGTCTCATTCACCGCCTGCGGTCAGGGGAATCGCTAAGCTGCCTCGGTTTGTCCAACTTCGCGCAGTTGCGGAAACACCTAACTCGCTCCGGTCGATGAATTCGACGCAGGTTCGGCTCTTGCGCAAAGTGCGTCGGCTTATTGAGGGCAAAGCGAGCCGAACGCGATGTTTCCGCTCCGGTTCACGTAATTGTTTTTTTCCTTACTAGTTATCCGGCAATTCTCATTGTCGGTTGTTGCTAGGGAATATCGCGTTATTCATGAGTGTAACCGACGATCCGGCGCGGGATTGGGTCGAAGAGGAGGAGGCATGAGAAACTGGGGTAAGTAAAAAGAAGGCTTCCATGCCATGATGGTGGTGGCGTTACAAAACCAATCTCCTCCAAGGCAAGGAAGCCAGCT
>JAJDEH010000451.1 GCA_029259935.1 Planctomycetota bacterium | reverse complement strand
CCGAGGCGACCCGTTCGCCGACCGTGCTGCCGGACGCGGCCCGGGCGGCGGTGATCGCGGATTGGGGCACCACAATGTCCCCGCTGTCGATCTTGGCGGGGGCCGGGCCGACGAACTGCACGCGGCTGCGCGGTTTCCAATCCTTTTCGTCCGCCGGACCCTTGTCCACGACCTCGACCGCCGTCAAATCGGCTTTGTGTATCAGGGACCGCGTCGCCGAGTCTTTGGAAAAGACCACGAACTTGCGGCCAACATACGATCCCTTCTTGGAACCGAGAAAGACGACCATTTCGTCGAGGTCATTCTCGACGGCCGCCTTTTCCAAGTAGTAGCGTTCGATGGCCGGCTTGGGCGTCAACACCCCGACCAGCAGTGCCGCCAACACCAGGGCCAAGAAGGCATGCAAACGAAAAACCAAAACACCCACGATGACGACGGCGACGCCCAGGGGAAGAATGACGAGTGGGTGCATCGAGTAGCTCCTTGATCATGAATTCAGTAGTGCTCGCAATTGTGGCGTATCGAGCCTCCCATGTTAATTCCCTGGACGCGAGTTTTCTCAAATAGAATTGCGTGATTCCGCAAGCGGCCGATCACGATCCGACATGGTATGTGGCTGCCCCGTTGGGCCCGTTGGGGCGAAGACCTATGATGTCCATCCCTTCGGCAACAGAAATATTCTTGGGCGCAAAAACAGCCGTGGACCGCGATGAGTCCCGGTCGACCGCATCGACTTGCTGAGGAGATCCGCGATGCGGTAAGATGGGGGCTCCTTGGGCGGATGGTTCTGGAGATAGCTACTATTTAGGAGCGGCGGTTGGGGCGGAATCCGAATTGACGCGTCGCTGTCGCCTCGCCAGTATCTTCAGGCGTTAGATGGCGAACAACTTAGTGAATCGACTCGCGCATGGCCCTTCTAGACTTCATCGAAGTGCAGTCGAACGGACAAGTTCGACGCATCGAGTTGCATCAAGGCGATTTGACGGACTTGCCGGCCGATGACGCAGTTGACCTGGTAATTATCTCGGCCTTCCCCAACGATTATACCCCGACTCAGACCTCATTGATTGGAGCGTTGTTCAACAAGGGTATATCCGTCAACGACTTGGCTCACCACAAAGCCGTCGATTTGAGGCAAGCGTTTTCATGCTGGCTGTCGGATCAAATCCAAACAACTGATCGCGGCATTCGATTCGATCGCATCCTTTGTTTTGAGCCGCACGTTCGAGGCAATGCCCCAGATATTGTCGGCGACATTTTTCGCGCGTTGGCACCCTTCCTTGGTGGCGATCCACCCATTCGTACCGCCGCAATGCCAATCGTTGCAGCCGGCGACCAGGGGTATTCAATCGCGGCAATGCTGCTGCCTTTGGTAGAGGCGGCAGTGCATTGGATGCAGATTGGTGTTCCATTGGAATCGCTCAAAATCTTCACTTACTCTGAAGCCTCGGCCCGCGAAGCGAGTCATCTCTTTGCTCAGCTAAAGGAACAATACTCACCGCCAGTTGCAGATGACTCGGACCACGAATACGACGTTTTCATCAGTTACTCGAGGATGAATGCCGATGCGGCGAATACGATTCAAAAGCATCTTGAACAAGACGACCTGCGACTCTTTATCGATGTCCAGAATCTTGAAAAGGGCTCGGCGTGGCAATCGCATATATTTCATGCGTTGGATTCGTGCGCGCGAATGATTGCCGTCTACTCTCCCGCATACCTTCAATCCAAGGTGTGCCAAGAGGAATTCAATATTGCGTGGGCACGCAGTCGCAAAAACGATCTGAACGTCATCTATCCGATTTATTGGGAATCCGCTGAATTGCCAACATACATGGAGATGCTCAACTATGTCGACTGTCGCGAATCTCAAAACGTCAAACTTTCAAAGGCATGCGACGCCTTGATTCGCGAATTCCGGTGCTAGTCGCACAGAATGCACTGTCGCCGCTTTCGCGGCTCGGTTCTCCACGACGAACTATCCGCCGGCTCACGCCGCAGCTATATGCTTTTGCCGTTGCCCGGTTTTCATGCCCGAAGTTCCCTACCAGACCCAATAAAAAAACTCCTCGGCGAGCGAGGCGGCTCGGCCGAGGAGTTCTTCGGGCTGGGATCAGCTCGGTGGCGGGCATGAATCGCGGTTTTTTCTAAAATTCGATAATCGCATCGATGGCCGCGGTGAACTGCGATGAATGCGGCATCGGGTTGCCCGTGTTGTCGAAAATCGGAACCGGTCCGGCGGCACCATGAAATTCTTGCCAGTCGAAACGGGCTTCGGGGCGAATCCTGAGGAAATCGAGCGGCGTCCAGTTGAAGCCCGCCGTGACTTGGTGAAAGTGCGACGGGGCCAGCGTGAAACCGTTCTGGTCGTTGTACCATTCGTAGCGCAGGCCCGCCTTCAGGTCGTCGCACAGGTCGTAGAGCAGATAGCTGTTGACGCCATACCAGACCGCGTTGCTGCCCGGTCCGTTGCCGTTTTCCTGGACTCCCAGGTCATGCTGCAGAATCAAGTTCATCCGGCAGGTGAGCCGCAGTTGGGCGACCACGCTGTACATGGTGCGTTGCGAAAAGCTTTGCGGTACGCCGTTTCTCACGACCAGGTTGTCGACATCTTGCCCGGTCGTGGCCATGGCCGTCAGCTTGATGTCACCCTCGGCACTTTCCAGATTGAATCCGGCCAGCATACCGGTCGGCATGTCGCTGGCCGCCTCGCGCCACCATACGTTCCAACCGTTGTGGACGCCACCGAACAGCGTCAAGTCGCCCCAGTTCCACTCGCCCAAAATTCCCGTATGGGTAAAGGGTTCGCCGAACAGCATCGAATACGAATGAGAATAGAAAAAGTTCTCGGCGGCCATCACGCTTTCGTGGCCGATCGTGGTATAGAAGTGGCCAATCTTGACGCTGAGGTCGTTGTATCCTATTTCGGCGTACGCCTGTGGCAGAGCCAAGCCATAGCGGTTGGTGTTGCCAATGCCGTTGCCGTTCAAATTTCCGTTCCACTTTTGCGTGCCGTTCTGGTGCGTTTCCAGGCCGACCGCCGTGGTGAAAAAGTAGTCTTCGCCGTACAGTACATCGACGCGGCCGCCGAAGTTCAGTTCGCAACTGCTGGTGTCGACCTTGCGTTCCAAGTAGGCGTAGGTTTGTTGCATTTGAAGATTGCGATCACGATAGTTGAACAGCACGGGCTGATTGCCGTTGCCCGCTCGCGGGTTGACGGGGGCTCGGTTGTTATGCGTGAAGCCAAGGGAAGTCCAGACATGCAGGTCGAACATGGGTTCGATGCAACTGGATACGCAACCGTAGTCGCAAACTCCACATGAATCGCAGCCGGCGTCGCAACAGGAGCCAATGTCGCAGCCCGACGGGCCCGCTTCGTAAGCGTCCGACAACGAGGGCGGATCGTCATCATCGTTGACCGAATTGGCCGAGAACCTCACGGGCTCAACGGCATCCACGGCAAATCGCGGGGCATCCAAGGAATCCGAGATCGAACCGGAAATGGAGGCATCGTCCGACATTTGGTAAGCGTGGCTTTGCGCCCAAGTGGTTCCGCTGGCCGCGGTCACCGCGATCAGCACCGCCAACGTGCGCAATGCGAGCATCCCATTCATTGTGTTTCTCCTTGAATTGCCGTGAGGCAACGAATTCTTGCCGCCGCAAACGGAATCGTTTGCTATCGCGGCGACCCTGTCTTGAAAAGCGAAAATGTCTCGCGGCCTGAGGCGAGGTTTGTCGTCTGTGATTGACGGTCTCCCCCACCGTCAAGCACCGGCCGAATGCCGCGTCGGGTCAGCATACTTCTTCGAACTAATAGAAGCGGAAAATCCAACAATCGTGTCACACGCCAAAGGTTCTGCCTAACCCTCAAGGTTTATCAAGAGAGTCAATAATGGGACTGGCTCCGAGCTGTTATGACTTGTGCTGCTGCTTGAGTGGAAGCGACTCGGTGCCTGTCCCATTATTGACGGCGCACCTAATGGGCCGTTCATAAATTGGGTTTGGCTCCGAGCAGTTATGACTTGTGCTGCTGCTTGAGTGGAAGCGACTCGGTGCCTGTCCCATTATTGTCGGCGCACCTAATGGGCCGTGCCGGTGTTAATGGGACAGGCACCGAGACTTCACCTCAATTGCGCTGCCAAAGGCAAACTCGCTCGGAGCCAGTCCCATTAACAACGACCCACCCAACATGCCGCTCGCAAACTGGGACAGGCACTGAGACTTCACCTTCGATGCCGCTGCCAAGAGCAAACTTGTTAGGAGCCAGTCCTGCCATAGACGACTCACCCAACGCGCCGTTCGCAAAATGGGACAGGCACCGAGACTTCACCTTCGATTCCGCTGCCAAAAGCGAACTCGCTCGGAGCCAGTCCCATATTGCGAACTACGCGTGAATGATCCGGGATCCTCAACGAACGTAGGGAGGCGGAACGCGCATATCGTAGGGGGCGAACTGCCGGCCGATGGCTTTGTACATCGCCGCGTCGAAGTCGTGCGCCAAATTGCCGTGATAGATGACCGTCCGCCAAAACTTGGCTCCGTAACAATTCTTGCATCCGCAGCCAAACCGGCAGTGGCCGTCGCAAGAATCGCGGCCTTCGTCGCAAGCGGTCGCACACGGCTTCTCGCAAGGGGCATGACTGGTGTCGCAGGGTGGTGTTTCACAGGGCAGTGTTTCGCAGGGAACGGTGTCGCAGGGAACGGTGTCGCAGGCAGCCGAAGCCTTCTTCCCCAACACGGAACGCAGCACCTTCGTCTTCAAAAAATGAATTGGGCGAATTTCCGCTTTGCAAAGCGCCGGCGTGAAACATGCCAGCAGAAAGATCGGCAGGACGCGGAGTAGGGGGCGCGGCAACATGGTTGCTCCTTTGCGAGGCAGGGCGAGATGTGGATGGGATCGCCGAACGTGGAGGTGAAGTCGTGAAGGGTCGCGGAAACTCTGGCAGGAATGCTAGCGAATGCTAATCAGAGATTCCCGAATCGAATTCACAGGTTGGAATGACAACCGTGAAGTGACAGGCATGAAGTGATGGTGGTGTGATCTTTACAAAGACTAAAATCGACAGAAACGATTCAATTCGCCATTCCGGACCCTGGAAATTAAGTCGCCCGCGCGGCTCACCTTCCGGTTATTCCAGTTGTAGTGAAGATGGCGGCTCGAACGACATCCGGCCCGGATGGAACGGCTCGCGTGGTGGCGACTTTTCCGGTTACGAGAGACGGGGGTTTTGCACGCTCGGGCAACGATTTCAGTGAGGCGATCGGTTATCTGAATTATTCGGATTTATTGGATTAAACGGGAAAATCGGTTAATTCCTGTCCGCGACTCTGGCCGATTCGCCTAAATGGTGAGGTCTGGGGTGGCCTCACTAGCTGGCCCTTTTTTGCTTCAATCCTGTGTTTGGTCCCGTAATGATGACTGGAAATCCATATCGCCTCGCGACGCCTGTGGCGCCTCGATGTTCGCCGGACGCCTTCACGCTGCGGGCGATTCACGTGGCAATCCTGTTGGCCATTCTGGCCGGCGGCATCGCACCACGCTCAACCCGCGCCGAGCCAAGATCGCTACGGCCTTTGGAAGACCGAAGTAGATCGTCGCTCGCGCCCCTGTCGCCGCTTAGGCCGTTCGACGACACGCAGTTTCAGCGGCCCTTCGTAGCCAGCCGCCCCCGGCCTGATGCGCCTGCAACAGGCGCGGTCGATTCCACGGCCCAGGATCCGCCTAAGACGTTGCGCCTGTGGATCGAGTGGGGAGGGAGCCAGCGGCAATGGCAAGGGTGGATCCATGCGGCCGGCGGCAGCCTCTCCGATTTGCAACCGCTTGGACCGGCGGCCGATGAAGCCGGTTCGATGTATCTGGCCGAAGGCGTTGCCCACATCCAACAGCCGCGCGCTCGGCGATACGATAGCCTCAGCGTGCTGGTTCATGGAGCCGCGACCGATCTGGCCATCGACTTGCATCCCGTGGACGAGCCCGACGCCCGAAAGAGAATTCAAATTCCGTTGACCAAGCTGGCCGACGAGGCATGGCATGGAGTACTCGACGATCGGAAAACCATGCTCATCGTCCGCCGCGCTCCGGGAGATCGGTTACGCGTGACCATGGACCGCGACTCCTTGGTCTTCGACCCTGGAGAATTATTTGAATTCGCCGTCACACCTCACCGTATTGCAACACGGCCCGACACCAATTACACATGCCGCGTCGAGCTCTTTAGCGCCAACACAAAGACGCGGCTGACGAGTGATCAGCAATCGACGCGCGCCGACGGCCGGGGCGAATTGTCGGTACTCAAGCCTTTCTCGATAAAACTGCCCGAACAAGAGGGCGTTTATAACGTGGTCGTTTCGTTCGATCAAACACGGACAACCGCCACGGTCGCCAGTTCACCCAGCAAGCTGCAACGCAAAGTGCAGCTTATCGTTGTCGGCAATGAGACCGAGCCGGCCGGCTCGCCGGCGGCCGATCCAACCGCCGGCGGTTGGCAATTGCTCGAGTCGTTTTATCCTCGGCAAGCTATCGAGGCCAAGCGGCATCGAAACCGCGTCGATCCGTTTTCGGGTGCGCTTCAGGTAGGCGACGCCACGAAACTCAAGCCGTTGATTGGCGGCAAATACCGAACCATCAACGCCGATCGCGAATCGTATGTCGAACTCGCCCCCGGCGGCTGGCACGCCTATCCGCTCAGCATTGGCGAGGTCGGCAAGCCGCACGTGTTGGAGGTGGAATATCCGACCGGTTTGCGGCAGTCGCTCAGCATTAGCATCGTGGAACCCGACATGCACGGACGCGTCAGGAAGCCGGCCGTCGACACGGGGATTGACGTAGCGCCCGCCGCCGGCGACCAACGGCGAAAAGCAACTCAGCGCGTGGTATTCTGGCCGCGATCGAAGACTCCCATGGTTTTGCTGGCCAATCGAAGCTACCGGCACAATGCCGCTTTTGGCCGCATCCGAACGTTGGCCGGTCCGCGCCGACTGCCGGCCAACGGACTGGCGGCCGCGCGGGGGCAGCGGCGTTTGTCGGCGTATTTCGACAGTCCCGGCTTCGCCAGCCGCTTCGGGGCCGTCACGTCGGCCGATCCACGAACTCACAGACAATTAACCGATTGGCAAACTTTCCATGATGCGGCCGGCCGCTTGATTCAACACCTGCAACACGCGGGACGGAACGGTGCCATGATCTCCGTGGCCCGCGACGGCGGCACAATCTATCCCAGCGCGATGATGACCAGCAACCCGCGGTTCGATAGCGGAATTCTCTTTTCAAACGGCCAAGATCCCGTACGCAAAGACGTGTTGGAGATGATCCTGCGCATGTTCGACCGCGCCCAACTCACCTTCATTCCGGCGGTGCACTTCTCGGCTCCATTGGCGGAATTGGAACGCTTGCGGCGACAGGGAATTGAAGGGATCGAATTGGCAAACGATTTGGTGAACGACTCCGGGATCGAGGAGCACGCGGAGAACGGCGACGCCAAGCAGGTGCCGCTTTACAATCCGCTCGATCCGCGCGTCCGAGATGCGGTCCGGCAAGTGGTTCAAGAGATAGCTCAACGTTATGGGCACCATCCGTCGTTCGGTGGGGTCGCCCTGCAAATGGACCCGGCGACCTACACGCAGTTGCCCGGCGAGGACTGGGGTACCGATCCCGCTACACTGGCGCGTTTTCGTCAAGCCTGCGAGGCGCGTGCCCAGCGGGACCGCGATTCCGAGCAACCGGACGACACAGAGGATCTCTGGAACGCCTGGCGCTGCGCGACGTTGGCGGAATGGTATGAATCGATGTCGACCGGTATCGCGAGCCTCAAGCCGGGCGCGAAACTCTACCTGGCCATCGCCGATCGCGGCTCGACCGAGTCGCCGGCGGACTTGGAAGGCGAAACTCCATTTATTCCCGGCGCACCTTCGTGGCAACCCTCACCCACCACCGGCCTGGACCTGTCGCGGCTTCGAGACAAGCCGCACATGGTTGTGCTTAGAACCGAACAAGTGCAAGCGGCCGACGACTCGACGGTGAATCACGAAATCGCCAACACACTCAATAAAGACCGCCAGTTCGTGGCGTTGTCACGCGGTGCGCTGTTCTTGCACGAAGCTCGACCGCTGGACCTGACCGCCTTCAATCGCGTGAGCCCGTTCGGCACGGACCGCGGCTTGCTCGAATTGTCTTCCCGGCTCTCGCCAGTGGGCGCCGACAACAGGCGGCGGTTCATCCACGGCCTGGCGATCATGGATGCTAACGAGATCATGGACGGCGGCGAGCAATCGCTGCTCGGTTCAGACCCGGCGCTGGCCCAGTTCGTCGATCTCTACCGCCGATTGCCTAGGCAGCAGTTTGAAACGGTGGTGCAGCGAAAGGGCAGCGGCCAGCCTGTCGTCTTGCGGCGACTGCCGGTGGGTGACAAGACGTATATCTATGCGGTGAACGACTCGGCGTGGCCGGTTCAGGTAGAAATCGAGTTTCCACCAGGCGCTTATGCGATCGAGTCCTTAACCTCGCGAGTGCTGGCCCCGCTCGTCGATGGCGAAACGCGAAGATCGTGGCACCTGGAACTCGCCCCGTACGACGCGGCCGGCGCGACCCTGGCGGCGGGCAATGTACCAGTACTCGATTGGCGGGTCGGGGTTGAGAAGCGGGATCTTGTCAAGCTTGGCAGCCAACTGGAAGACCTGCGGCAAAGAATCGTTGCAAGAAAGGGGCCAAGCCGGCCGCTCATTCAAGACCCCGACTTCGAGTCCGGTGTTGATACGGGTGGCGAAGCCGCGCTTGAAACATGGCGGCCAACGGCCGAGCAGGAGGTCACCGTCCAACGCGATTCCAATCGGCCGCAATCAGGCCGCCACTCGCTTCACTTGCAGCGCGTGCCGGGGGAAGATGGATCGGCCGGCAGTTTCGCCGGCGTGCGTGGCAACTGGTTCCGTCCGCCGACCAGCGGCCGGTTGGCGGTTGTCGCGAGCTTGCGGACCAGCGCTCCCCGGCAGTTGTCCGCCGCCCGGATGGTCATCGAAGGCCGCATCGCGGGCGATCTAGTTTCGGTGCATCGCGAGGTCGGCCGCGGCGACGACAATGATTCGTCGTTGCTAAGCGAACAGTGGGCTCCGTTTGTAGTGACCGTCAAGGATCTGCACTTGGCCCAAGTCGAGCAACTGCGGATCGGCTTTGATCTGAGCGGCGAGGGCGACTTATGGGTCGACAACGTTCAGTGTTTCGACGTCTGGTTGGATGACGACGAACATGAAGAACTGCTCGGCGCGGTGAATGTGGCCCTGGAAGAATTTCAAAAAGGGAATTTTAGGAACTGCCAGAACTTTTTGGACAGCCATTGGGGCCAGGCGTTGCGGCTGCGAATGCCGCTGCATGGGATTCGTGGACACCACCTTGACGCACCCGTGGTGGCACGGGCCGAGGCGACAGAACCGCCAGGGGCCAGCGGAGGGCGGCGGCCTGACTTTCATGTGCCGGCCTCCAAGCGGATGATCTATCGACTGCCCGTCATCGCCGCAACCGAACCGACCAACTCGGAAGTGGCCGACGTGGTGGATTCCCCACGAAAGAGCGACGCCGCGCCAATTCGTACCCCGTTGGCTGAGACTGCGGTACGTGAACGTGGGGAAAAAGGAGCCACGGTATCCGAAGCGGTCGCTCCCGTCGTCGCGCCTCCCGCCGAGGGTTCGACATTGGAGAGCCAAAAAGCTTCGTTGGTGGAACGGATCAAGCGCGGACTCCGCCGCGCCACGGCGGGCAGAACGGTTCGGCGTGAAGACCAAGCGAAACCGGCCGCCGCATCCCGTCCATCGATCCTCGATCGCTTCCGATCAAAACCGGCGGCAGACGCGGACGAGACGATCCAACGGTAGAAAATCGATCACACCAGCGAGCCGCCGAAGATCCCGGCGAGCCTCCGAAGATTCCGGCGAGCCTCCAGCGTTAGCTGGGGGGTAACGTTGAACCAGTTAGCTGCTGAGGCATCCTCTGATGGCAGTTCTTGGCGGTCACCGGGTAGCCGATCAGTTGGCGCTCGCACCGGGGCAAGCCCGTCGGAAGCGAGGTGGCGGCACGGACCCTCCTTGGAGACTCTCTTCACAAAATGCAGTCCGGTCGCTGTTAACTCTAGGCGTACTGTGCGGTTTCCTTCTTACCTTTCGGTGAGGAGAGCATTCTGATGCCCGTTAGCTATCTGCCTTGTATAACTCCAATTCTACTCATCGGTATCCCGTTACTTTTCGCCTTCCGTAACCGAAAGTCTTTCCTGATGGCCGCGTCCGTTTCCGGCGCGTTACTTGCAGTGCTATTTCTGTCCGTCTACGTTCCTGGATGGATTCTCGGGGCAAGAGCACACGCTGGCGATGCGGAGGCCCAATACGAACTCGCACGGTGGCATGAAAATCACAGCGGGCAAATTGGAAGTATCGTCCTATGGCCGTTTTCACCTGATGTACTCGGCGGGTATCGGTGGCTCGAACGGTCCGCGGCACAGGATTATCCGCCCGCGCTTTATGCTATCGGCGTCCGACTCAAGCATGGCATTCATGTTCCACGACCGCCGAATAGGTCGGACCCCGGTGGAAACACTTCCAGACAATCCGAGCGCGGCCAGTCCTGCATCGACCGGGCTATCGAACTCGGATACACACCCCCAGTTGAAGAGAAGATCTTTTATTGGCATGTTTATCGCCAGTCCTAGGTCGCCACCGCCGGCCAACAAGCCACGTCCGCCGAGCGGAGTCACCTGCGGCGTAGCGCAATGGTCCGCTCGACGTGTGCTGTTGGTGGCAGGCACGGCCGGCTCCGACTCTTAGTCGTCATTCCCGCGCAGGCGGGAATCCAGCCTACGCCAAATAATTTGATCGTCATTCCCGCGGAGGCGGGGATCCAGCCTACGCCAAATAATTTGATCGTCATTCCCGCGGAGGCGGGGATCCAGCGCGATCTTCGCAGCCACTGCATTTGCGTCGGATCACCGCAAGCCTTCCCGCCACCCCTGGATTCCCGCCTGCGCGGGAATGACGGAAGGCACCGCAATGGAAAGGCCGAAAACGAGCAGCCGACGGCGAATTGATTTATCACGTACTCCCCTGGGCCCCCGCTGGGCTCAAGCAGGCTCTGTAAATGGCCCCGATGCCCTTCCCCGGCACCTGAGACACGCCGACGTCTCTGGCTAGAGTTCCTTCAGGATCAATAGTTAGCGTGACACTGCTGGCTTCCCCGGCCGTCACAATGGCTTAGCCAGCGACCAATTCAAAATTAAACCGCTAATGCGAAATTTGCTAGATCCTACGATAACCTCTTACTTGGAATTGCCGCTGCAAACCCGCTCCACCAATTCCACGGGGATCGTCACGTGATCATAGTCATCGACCCAGATCGTAACGTCCGCCAGTTTCGCCAGCGGAGTCAGGTCGGCCACTCTCGTCCCGTAAAGGGAGAGAACCTGCAACTGGGTTAGATCTGCCAACGGTCTGAGGTCGGTCACGCCAGTGTATTGCAGGTAGAGTCTTTTCAACTGTGTATGTCCCGCCAGCGGGATGAGGTCGGTCACGCTGGTCGCCCCAAGCCAGAGTTCCTGCAATTGCAAGAGTTCCTTTAGCGGTGTGAGGTCGGCCACCTCGGTTCCGGTGAGGTCGAGTACCTGCAACTGCGTCAGGCCCGCAAGCGGTGTGATATCGGGCGCGGAGTGGCCGAAGAGCGACAAGTACTCCAGCCGACGGAACATCCGTAGTGAGTCGAGATCGATCTCGTTTGAGGAGTCAATGGAATTGATCCCTCGCACGTCATCGGTCAACTGTACGCTGCTGAGTACATACCTCCAGGGCGACGGCGTCCTGTGGTAGTCGACATCCCACGACTCCATGTCTGACTTCTGTTGTTGGTAACGATTCCAGCGATGGCCCCCGACGCCCATGAAAACCGAGACTATCAGTACGCCGGCAAGGAATGCTCGCAAGCTGAACGAAAACCAGCGACGATTTCGCGGGCCTTTACCTACCATCATGATCTCCATCAAGACCACCAACTTCGACCGCCCCAATTCTAACAGCGATAAGAATTCTGAGCCACGATTTTGCTTGACGCGCGTTGGCGGCCGAACCGCTGGAATCCAGGCTTTGCACCCAAGTTGTCTTTGTTTAGTACAATACAGGAATGAGAGAACAACGCGCGGCGATCGAGCGTGCGGTGGCGTGGAATGTATGTTTTGTGGCCGCTAAAAACCGTGTTTGCCGCTTGGAAATGCCTGCGGCTTTGCAAACGTTTTTTTGAGGACCTGAGAGGCGAAGATGAAGGCGGATGTGTCGTTAACTATTCCATCGCTTGCATTTAGGAACGGAGCATGCCGGATGAATGCCACGAATTTGGCAGGGGTCCGTATGTTACACGGCTTGAAGTGCGCCGCTTTCCAATTGGCGGTGGCGGCTCTGGTTTTCCTGGGTCTCGGCGTGGCGGCATTGGCGGAGGGAGCGGCGGTTGACGATCCGAATCAGATCGAATTCTTCGAGAAGAATGTTCGTCCGCTGCTGGCGAATCGGTGTTACGAATGCCATAGCGGCACGTCGCCGAAACTGCGGGCCGGACTGCGGCTCGATAGTAGGGCCGCGCTGCTCAAAGGCGGGGATTCCGGTCCGGCCGTCGTGCCGGGCAAACCCGACGAAAGCCTGTTGGTCGAATCGATTCGGTACGAGTCGAACGAAATGCCGCCCAGCGGAAAGCTCAAGGAGTCGGAGATCGCGTCCCTGACCAAGTGGGTTAAAATGGGTGCCCCATGGCCCAAGAAATCGGCGACTCCCGTGCCGTCAAAAGTGTCGGGCTACGACTGGCGGGCAGCGCGAGAACATTGGGCCTGGCAGCCGATTGCCACCGGTGATCCGCCGGTTGCTCACGGCGACGACCGCATCAAGAATCCGATTGATCAATTCGTGGTTGCCGGTCTGCGGAATGCGGGATTGAAACAACCGCGGCCCGCCAGCGCGGCGGTGTTCGTGCGACGTGTGTTTGTCGATCTGTGTGGCATGCCGCCGACGCCCGCGGAACTTAAGCACTGGGTTGAACTTCTTTCGGGCGGCGCGGATCTGAACGACGACGCCGTGCGGCAACTGATCGACACGTTGCTCGATCGTCCCGGTTATGGAGAACGGTGGGGACGACACTGGCTGGACGTGGCCCGCTATAGCGATCTGGGTGGGTGGACTCAGGACAACCGTCCTCATCCGATGGCTTGGCGCTATCGCGACTGGGTGGTGGCGGCGTTCAATGCGGACATGCCATTCAATGAATTTGTGCGACGCCAAATCGTCGGTGACAAGATGGACTCGGATTCCGCGATTGGAACAGGTTTCTTTGCGTTGGGGCCAACCTATTCATCCGACGGGGGCGACCCGGACAGCATCGCGCAGGCCAAGAGCGAAACCCTTGACGACCGGGTCGACACATTTTCCCGCGCGTTCCTGGGATTAACCGTATCCTGCGCGAGGTGTCACGACCACAAGTTCGATCCCATTCCCTCGCAAGATTATTACTCGATCGCCGGTGTGTTCAACAACACGGGCGAAGGTGAAACGCCGTTGGTGGAAGGCCACGTGGTCCGCGAGTTTCACGATCATCAACGGGCGATCAACGAACTAAACGACAAGATCAACAAAGCTCGAACCAAACCGGCAAAAGAGAAACGTCCGGTATCGGCCGAGGAACAAAAGCAGATCGATCAGTGGCAAAAGGAACTCAATGAACTGAAAGAGAAAGCGCCGCCCAAGTACGCTTACGCTCACACCATCCATGACACCGGCAGTGGCGATATGAAGATTGCATTGCGTGGCAATCTGCTGAAACCGGGCGACGTGGCACCACGCCGCTTCCTGCGAATCGTCGCGGGTGAAGACCGCGAAAACTTTATGGAAGGCAGTGGGCGAAAGCAACTGGCGGATGCGGTCGTTGATCCCAGCAATCCGTTGACCGCGCGCGTGATTGTCAACCGAGTCTGGTTGAATCATTTTGGCAGGGCCTTGGTGCGCACGCCCAACAACTTTGGAACGCTCGGCGAACCGCCAACCCATCCGGAGTTGCTCGACTGGCTGGCGGCAACTTTTGTCGAGTCCGGCGGTTCGATCAAGGCGCTGCATCGGTTGATCATGACCTCCGCCACTTATCGGAGCAGCAGTTCGTTCGATGAAACCGCCTTCGCCGCGGACGGCGACAACCGATCCATCTGGAGAATGAACCCGCGACGCATGGACGTGGAAACGTGGCGAGATTCCCTACTGGCCGTGACGGGCGAATTGGATACGAACCTGGGCGGCCCGTCGGTCGATGACATTGTGAGCAGCAACCGGCGGACTCTGTATGCCAAGGTCAGCCGAAACGACCCGCGCGTTTCGGATGAGTTCTTGCGGTTGTTCGACTTTCCCATTCCGCGCGCGAGTAGCGCCAAGCGAACAGCCAACGTGATCCCACAGCAGTTTCTGTTCATGATGAACAGCCAGTTCATGCTCGCTCGGGCCAAGGCGCTGGCTGATCGATTGAAGAAACTCTCCGCTGATCCGAAGACGCGGATCGAACACGCCTATTTGTTGCTTTACTGTAGAACGCCGACGAGCAGGGAATTGCAAACGGCATCCCGCTTTCTGAATTCCGAGGTGCCCTCCAAGGACGTTCCTGATCGCTGGCCGCAATATTGCCAAGTTTTGCTGAGCGCCAATGAATTTATGTATATTCGATAGACGCTGGAGCCCAGCCGCCAGTTAGCTGGCTCTGCCTCTTGCCAAGGAGGAGCCTGCTTCTTGCCAAGGAGCAGCCTGCCTCTTGCCAAGGAGGAGATAGAGCTTTCTCTGGTTCTCCCCCTTTGCCAAGGGGGAGTTAGAGGGGGTCAAGAAAGAACAGTAGTCGGAAGAAGAACCCCCCTGTGGTCCCCCTTGGCAAAGGGGACAAGAAACCAATGCGTGACCTTCTCAACAATACAACAGGACATTTGATGCCGCACTACAATCCATTACCACCGCTTTCCCGTCGCGACGCGTTGCATCGCATTGGTGCCGGGTTTGGAAGTCTGGGACTGGCCAGCGCGCTTGGCGGAACAACTCAACCGGCGCATGGCGCGGTCACGGCTGAATCGCCGCTGGCACCGAAGGTCCCGCACTTTGCTCCCAAAGCCAAACATGTGATTCAACTGTTCATGCCCGGCGGTCCGTCGCAGGTCGACACGTTTGATCACAAGCCGATGATCGCCAAGCATGCCGGCGAGCGACCGAACGTCGTGGATCGAAAGTCGTTGCGAAACACCAAGAACGGATTGTTCCCGTCCCCGTTCGGCTTCCAACGATACGGCCGCTGCGGCAAATGGGTCAGCGACATTTTTCCTCATACGGCAAAGTGCGTCGACGACATCTGCTTCATTCATTCGATGCATACCGACATTCCCGAACACGCGGGCGCGATGTTGATGTTCAATCTGGGGCACCTGCAACCAAGCCGCCCCAGTTTGGGGTCGTGGTTGTGTTACGGCCTGGGAACCGAGAATCAGGAATTGCCGGGGTTCGTCGCCATGAGCCCCCGCGCGCAGCCGCGTGGCAAGGCGGCGCACTGGGGCAATTCATTTTTGCCCGGTGCCTACGCTGGCGTTTATGCCAATATCGCTAGTATGAAACCGGACAGCATCCTGCGCAATTTGAAGAACCCGCATCTGCCGCGAGGCGAACAGAGGAAGCAGGCGGAACTCTTGGCTGAACTTAACCGCATCGACCTGGAGCGTCAGCAGCAGGATCAAAAACTCGAGTCCAGCATTCAAGCCATGGAAATGGCATTCCGCATGCAGTTCGCCGTACCCAAGGCTTTTGACACCACCAGCGAATCGAAATCGACACTCGACTTGTACGGCGACAGCGAATATGCCAAAGGGTGCCTGCTCGCCCGTCGCTTGGTGGAGCGCGGCGTGCGGATGGTTCAGATATCGCATTCGATTAACGGGTACGACATTGCGTGGGACACAGGCCATGGCAACATACATCACCACCGCGAGTTGGCGCAAAAATGCGATCAAGGCATTGCGGCGTTAATCGTCGATCTGAAGCAGCGCGGACTTCTTGATGAGACACTGGTTGTGTGGGGCGGTGAATTTGGACGGGCTCCCACGTCGGAAGGTCAAAAGGGCCGCGACCACGATCATTACGGATTCACGGTTTGGATGGCGGGCGGCGGAGTGAAGCCAGGCTTTAGTTATGGGGCGACGGACGAATTCGGTTGCTCGGCGGTCAAAGACCGTGTGCATGTCCACGACCTGCATGCCACGATCTTGCACCTGATGGGATTGGATCACGAGAAGCTGACCTACCGGTATTCGGGCCGCGATTTCCGGCTAACCGATGTGCATGGCAATGTCGTGCACGATGTGATTGCATAAAAAGGAAACCGCCGTTGAGTCACGACCACGTTAAACGTCTGTTCGGCACGCCGCAACCAGTGGCCCTCGTTACGGGAAGCGGTTCGCCACGCATTGGCAATTGTGTCGCTCGGCGACTGGCGTCCGGCGGTTATCGGCTCGTCATTCACGCCAACCATTCGCGCGCGGCCGCCGAACAAACCGCGGCAGAATTGAAGTCCGAACATGGGGATGCGATTGCCGTCGTAGGCGATCTGACGGACGAGTCGGTTGTCGAGAAAATCTTCAACCAGATCGACGAATATTTCGGCCGGATCGACGTGCTGGTCAACTGCGCTTCGACCTGGCAACAGAAGCAACTGGAACAGATTTCGGCGGACGATGTGCGACACCACTTTGAAGTTAACTGCTTGGCAACTTTTTTGTGCTGCCAACGGGCTGGCCTAAGAATGGTGGATCAAGAGATGGGCGGAGCCATCGTGAATTTCGGCGACTGGGCGACAGCGCGACCTTACCGCGATTACTCGGCCTACTTTCCGTCCAAGGGGGCCATCGGCGCGCTGACGCGCAACTTTGCCGTCGAACTGGCCACTCGCAATCCGCGTATTCGGGTAAACGCCGTTTTGCCGGGACCGGTGATGATGCCGCGCGACCTGCCCGTCGAGGAACGCGAAGCCGCCATCAGCGCGACATTGGTTAAGCGCGAAGGCAATCCCGAAAACGTCGCCGAGGCGGTGCGGTTCCTAATTGAGAATGACTTCGTAACGGGAGTGTGTCTGCCGATTGACGGCGGCCGGTCTCTGTTCGCCGCTTGAATTCACCAACGCAGCAATGCCGCCCCGTGTGACGGACAGCGAGGTGAAGTGCCCTAGATCAGATCGACCGAAGGGTCGCTGGCGTTTCTTCGCCGCTGCTTGCGTAGCTGATCCATCATGAAGCTGATTCCGCACGCATAGTGTCTGGCCGCGACGACATAGTTTTCGGCTTGGACCGATTCGTCGGCGGGCTTGGAGATTTCTTGCAGTTTCATCCAATCAACTTCCCAGTCCTGTTCTTTCGCGGCGTCCCTCAGTTGCCGCAGAACATCGGCCAGTTGTTGCACGAATTCAGAAGTGGGGGTACTCGGCACGGTGACGTACGGGCCGCGCCCCAGTCGTTGATTGGCCCTGATGGCAACCGAGCCGCTACTCTCACTAAAGGCTTGCAACATGATGAACACGCCACACACCAAGGCCGCCGCCACGGCAACGCCCGCCACGGGAAAGTTCTGGACGGCCGCCATGATCAGCGCCGCTAAAAAGCAGGCGGCCAACAGCAGCCACAAGATGGGATGCACTTTGTGCTTTTTGTCCTTGTCTCGTCCCAGTGTGATCGGCTCGGCCGCCGCCATGTGAGACGTAAGCTCTTCACCGATTACTTTGGCAATCACCACCGTGATGTTGTCGGGACCTCCGCGCAGGTTCGCCAAGTCGACCAAGACTTGGGCCGCCTCTTTGGGTGCCATGGTCGCGAGGATGGGGCCGATCTCGTCGTCTTCCACTTTTCCGGTCAGCCCGTCGCTACAGAGCAAAAACGTGTCGCCGATTTCCAGTGGAAACGGACCCTCGATATCGACTTTGACGTTCGCGTTGGGGCCCAACGACCGGGTAATTACATTCTTCGGCAGCGACTGGGCCAAGTCGGAGTTTTCATCCAGTTGACCGCTGGCTTGCATTTCCCAAACCAAGCTGTGATCAAACGTGAGCTGCTCGAGATTTTTCCCTCGCAATCGATACACGCGACTGTCGCCAATGTGGGCCACTAGAGCGCCTTGCGGTACGAGCACCAGCACGCTGCAGGTCGTCCCCATATTGTGGAAGTCGATGTTCGCTTGCCCTTTGCGATGGACTTCGCTATTGGTGTCCAGCACGGCTTTTTGCAAAGCCTCGGGAGCGGATAGCTCTTGGTTCTTCAGATAGAGATGAGGAATATGGTCGGCGGCCAACTTGCTGGCCAGTTCTCCCGCCGCGTGCGCGCCCATCCCGTCGGCGACCAAGAACACATGGCCCCGGTCGCGCCACGTGTCTTCGTCGGTCGCGATCGTGACGGCATAGGAATCTTGATTGTTGGAACGCCGCATCCCAATGTCGCTGAGAACGGCGTGAGCAAGACATTGGTCCCAGTTTATTTGCTGCTTACCCATGAAAACAAACGGCACTCTCGTCACGATCGGCTGCTGTTGGTGTACCCAGCCCATTCTAACCAGACACGGGCAAGCCGGTATAGCCGCTTGTCGGCTGTTGGGACGCAATCGGGCTGCGGTTGCCCGCTAAAGTTGGCCCAATTGCTCAGGGTTCGCGATTGGTTGGCCACTGGCGGGCAGGTTTTCGTGGGTGAGAACTTGCCGGGTGTATTTCGTGGACACTCCGCCGACAATAGGTTTCATCGGGAGTGATTGACGACAGCCTTGCGTTAGGCTTGGCCGGCTTGTTTGGCCGTCATTTGATAGAGTCGCACATGGCCGTCGGCGTGAGCAACGGCGAGGCGGCGGTTGTCGGACAACAGATCGAGCCCGCGCGCGGCGCTGCTCAACTTCATCGTATGATACGGCTGCGCTTCGCCCGGCTTGAAAAACCACAACTCGCCTTTGCCGCTGCGGTCGGCTCCCGCGCCAACGAGGAAGCCGTCGGGATGAAAACGAACACCCCAGGCGATGCCCTTGAAAGTGTCGGCGACCGTCAACTGCTGCTTCTCTTTGGCTTCCGCCCAATCGAAGAGCACGATCAGCGGCGACTGAACGCCGGCGAACGAATTGGTGACTTTGGTGATGCCGGCACTGGCCCACTGGCTGCCGTCGGGACTGAATTGCAGATCGCGCGCTCCGCCCATGTCGGCGGCGAACTTGTTGTCGTAACCGGTCATCACCGAGGCATCGATGGTCTTTTCCAGCGCGCCCGATTTGAGGTTCCAAATGTTGATCACGCCCATCAAGTCTTGCGACACCAGACGCTCGCCGCCGGGATGAAAGTCGACGCCGTAAACATGCCGCTTGTGCCCGGCAAATTCTTGGACCAAGGTGCCATCGGCGATCTTCCAAACCTTGACCAGCAGATCGTTTCCGCAGGTCGCCAGCAATTCGCCATTGGGGCTGACTCGCACCCAGCGTGCCGAACCTTGATGCGCGCGGATGGTTTGAATGATTTTCGGCTCGCACGGGGACATGTCCCACACATGGATCACGCCTCCCCAACATGCCGTGTACATGCGATCGCCGTCGCTTGAAAAGTCGATCGAACGCACCCAGCTCTTGTGTCCCTTGAGAGTAGTCCGGTGCTGGCTGTTCAAATCCCACAACTGAACGTCGAGATCCTGCGCCCCCGCGGCGGCGAATCGCCCTGTCGGGTCCACGCGCAGCGTGGTCAGCGGAACCTCATATTTCATCTCGGCCAATTGATGGGTTTGCACCGGATCGATTGCGTTGACGTCGACGGGCGGCGCGGCGGGCTTTTCGTCGGTTTTTTCTTTCGTCTCTTCGTTGCTCATGCCAACAACTCCTTAATCGCCGCGGCGGTGGGGTCGCCAATGGGGACCGATCGTCCCGGCAAATCGTGATCCGCGTTGGAATCGAGGCCGACGGCTTGCAGATAGGTGTGAAACAGGTGGCCGGCGTCGACTTCGCGTTCGGCGACTTCGGTGCCTTTGTCGTTCGTCTTGCCAATCACCGCGCCGGTTTGAATTCCGCAGCCGCCCAAGGCAATCGACCACGCGGTTCCCCAATGGTCGCGGCCATACCGCACGTTGATTTTTGGAGTGCGGCCGAATTCTGAATGGACGACCACCAGCGTGCTTTCCAGCATTCCTCGGTCGTGCAAGTCGTCCATCAACATCGAAAACGTCTTGTCGAACTCGCCAAGCTGTTCCAGGTGAAAATTGAAATTCTCGGCGTGGGAATCGTAGCCATGATGCGTCACCTTGACGCAAGTGGCGTCGTTCTCCAACAAAGTGCGGGCCAGCAGGCAATAGCGGCCAAAGTCGTGCGAGCCGTAACGTTCCAGGTCTTTCTCGGACGCCTTGCCCGCGAACATCTCCTTGCGGGCCATCAATTGGGCAGCTTGCTGATAGGACGAATCGTAAGCCTCGGTTAGCGCCTTGGAGCGCCGCTCGACAAATCGCTGATTGAATTGAATCCGCAACTGGTCGCGACGGCCATCGACGGCTTCGTTAATGTCCTTGGGCAGCGAAAGGTTGCCGGGCGGCTTGACGCCTTCCAGTTTCAGTTCAGCATGGCGGGCACCTAGAAACGCGGGAGTTGAATCATTCAGCCCGCGAGTCGTGATGTGAATGTAACCCGGCAATTTACTGTCGGGCGGGGCGAGATACTTGGAGGCCACCGAACCGACGTACGGATACTCGCCGGCACGCCGCCCCTTCTCCATGAACAACATGCCTTCGCGGTGATTGTTGATCTTGATGTTGATGCTGCGGACGATGGAAAGCAGGTGCATGCGCTGGGCGGTATGCGGCAACAGTTCCGAGATGTGCATGCCCGGAACCGAAGTCGGAATGGCTTGAAAGGGTCCGCCGAACTCGGTACCTGGCTTGGGGTCCCATGATTCGAGCTGGCTGACTCCGCCCTGCAGAAAGATCTGCAGAATCCGCTTCTTCTGGCCCTTCAGCATTTCGGCGTGAGCCGGTTGGCGAAGCACGCCCATGCCGATCGCTCCGCCGGCGGCACCGGCCAAAAACTGACGACGGGCCAGCCGATGATCGATTTCGTTGCATCCCTTGTTTCGTCGCATGGTTTCCCTTTGCGGCCGATCGGGCCGCCATTCTTATCAATGCTTATCAGTGGTTAAATCGGAATTCGGCGGACGCGAGAGCAGCCCAGATCAACTGCCCGATTGCGGCGTTGCGGTTGTCTTGGCTGGCAGCCAAGTAATCCGTGATTTGCTGCGTCTCTTCGTCCAGCGGCGGGCGAGAGAATACCGAGAAGTACAGTTCTTCGGCAACCTGGGAATTCTCTAGGGCGGTGAGCCGCTGCGCGAGCTTCTTTCCAGCGGGGGCCAGCCAAGTTTGCAGCAAGTTTCCATTTCGCAGGAACAACGCTTGATCGGCCGAAGCGTCGAATCGCGAGGTTTGAATTCCCACGACCCCAAAGGTTGTCTCGAAGATATCGACGTTCGCTTTGAGCGCGTCATGTAGAGTCTTTTCCTGCCACGCGGGATCGTTGGCCTGCTCCGCTCCTTTTTTCGGGTCGGCCTTAATCTGCTTGGCCTTGAGACTTTCGAGTGTCTGCTCGGCGAGCCCGGTAGCCTGCATCATCGACCAAGCCATCTGCTCGGGCGAAAGCGGCTTGAGCAGAGCGACCCCGAAATCGTGGCGGACCTCGGTTTCCATCCCTTCCTTTCGCTGGCTGCTACGTTGATATGTTTTCGACAACGCCAGTTCTCGCAACAAGAACCGCAGGTCGTAACCATGGTCTTGCAAAGCATCGCCCAGCAGGTTGAGCAATTCGGGATGAGAGGGCGGATTGGCCGAATGCCACATGTCGACCGGTTCGACAATGCCACGTCCCATCATCATGGCCCACAGGCGATTGGCAATGTTCAGCCGAAACGCGGCGTTGGATGGGTCGGTCATGGCGGCCGCCAACTGTAATCGTCGGCTATGGACGGGCACGGCGCGAGCGTTCTTTTCTGGTTTGACTTTGTAAGGCTCTTCGGCCGTGGGGGGATCTTCGATCGCTGGCAAGTCCAGCATTCGCGGCGCGGTCCTGTCCGTTTCGTTGGTAAACACCGACGTGAACTCGACGTCGCCCTCGGCCTTTTCACCAATCGAAGACAGCTTGGCTTTGGGGTCCTTGAACAGATAGCTACGATTCAAGAACGCGGACAGGCCGTGATAGTGACGTTGCAAATAGTCGTCGATCGTCGGATGGTCGTGGCACTGGGCGCATTGTAGGTCGCGGCCCAAGAATATTCGTCCCAAATCACGAGTGACGTCATCCTCTTTCAACTCGCGATCGAGCAAAAATTTTGCGGCCGGCCGCGTAGACTTGTCCGACCCATCGGACGTGAGGATTTCGGTGACGAGTTGGTCCCAGGGCTTGTTCTCCAGGAACGACTGCCGCAGGTAGCCACGCCACTCTGCCTGTTTGACATGTTTGTCCGCCCGGCGCTCCATGAGCGTGGTGTCGAATACATATTGCATGCGCCGCGCGTGTTGCGGCGACGCAAGCAGGCGGTCGATCAGCTTGGCTCGCTTATCGCAGGCCGTATCCGCTAGAAACTCGCGGACCGCCGTCGTGCTGGGAATCGAGCCAACTAGGTCAAGGTAGACGCGGCGCAAGAAAGCCGCGTCCTCGGCTTCGTCGCTGGCGGTCTTTTCAAATTCCGGTTCGCCGAACCCAATTAAGGCGTCGATCCGTTGGTGCAACGGCGTCTCGGCTCGGAGCACATTTAGGCAGAGGAAGAATGCCAAGGAAATGCGAGCACTTTGGCTAATGAAACGCAAATACATGGACTTTGTTCGGGGCGGGGACAGGTGGTGGGGAGAGGGTCTCAGTAGACCGCTCTTTCGCCTATTATTCTAACGGAGAACCGCCTTCGATACCAAATGCGGTAGGTCACTTTCGCCGAAAGTGACGTCGCGGCGGTGTCGGACGGGTCTATTTGGTAAGAGTTGCGGTTGAGGTGGAATCGACCCCCTCTAGCTCCCCCTTAGTAAGGGGGAGAACGCATGCCACGCAATCGCAAGACTTTGCGCGATCTTAAAAACAGAATTTTCGAATCAACTCCGCATAGATTCGCTGGCCCGCTTCGAGTTGCTCGAGGCTGATCCACTCGTCGCTCTTGTGAGCCTGCGCGATGTCGCCCGGACCGAGGACCACCAAATCTTCCATGCTCGCTAGATTTCCCGCTTCCGATCCGTAGGCCACGGTGCGAGGCGCATTGCCGCTTGCCAGCCGTGCGCATTGCTGAACAAAGTCGCCCCGCGGATCGCGTCGAAACGGTGGGTTCCGGGCCAGGATCTGAAACTCGAGGCCATACTCTTCGGCTTTCACACGCACTCGTTCGACGATCCGCTCGACATCCGTTGTTGGCATGGGGCGAAAACAGACGGTGCAGATGCTTTGCGGAGCGGTGATGTTGACGGCTCGATTGTGGTCGTTGATTCCCAAATTCAAGCAGATGGTCGGCGGATCAAATTCGTCGTCCATCCACGCCGGGTCCGACTCCGTCTCGTCATAAACGGCCTTGACCTCTTGCAAGAAGGGCACCATTGCCAGATTGGCATTCAGGCCCTCGCGCGTACTGGAATGGGCGGCGCGGCCGTGCGAAGTGACCGCAATCTGACAGCCGCCCTTGTGTGCGTAGACCACGTCGAGTCGCGTCGGCTCGCCGACAATGCCGCACGCGCGGCCAGCGACCAAGTCCTGAAACAACCGCGAGCGTTCGATGATTTCCACCACGCCGCGATGGTCTGTTTCTTCGTCCGAAGAACACGAAATGTACAGCGGATGTTGCAACGCGCGGCCTTGCATCGAATCCAATGCCGCGAACATGCATGCGATCGATCCCTTCATGTCGGTGCTGCCGCGGCCATACAGCCGTCCGTCACGCACCACGGGCTCGAACGGACCATGTTCTTGAACCGACCAGTCGTCGGTGGTGACCACGTCGGTATGGCCAAAGTACGCCAACCCGCCCGCGCCGCTTCCTCGCCGGGCTACGATGTTCACCTTTAGTACGCCCTCGGAATCGGTGTACTCGATCCGCTCGGTCACGCAGCCCGATCCGCTCAACGTCCGCTCGACATAATCGCTCACTGCTTGATTGGACCGATAGCACGTCGAATCAAACTTGATTAGTTCCTTGGCGTACTCGACTGAGTTCATCAACGCTTTCCCCAAGATTGGTGGCCTTGCACGCGGCTGCCAACTGAATTCGGACGGAGACTAGGTCCAAATGTCCGACGTGCTGTCGCCGTTGGGGAAACGAATTTCGTGCGCCCGGGCCGGACCGTGGGGTTCCTTGCCGAAATCGACGAACAGCTCTTCATTAAGCTTCAGTCCGCCCTTTTCCGTGTCGCAATCTAGTTGCAGCAAGTATGAACCCTTCTTGGCGATGTCGGGATAGAACTGGTTGTCCCAACTGCTGAAGAGAGAACTGGTCACGTACAGCCGTTTGCCGTCCAGGCTGAGCTGTAACATTTGAGGCGCGCCGACAAGTTTCTCGGCCCAGGCCGCCGGCTCTTTGCCGATTACTCCACCCAGCCAGACTTGGCCCGTCAGTTTCGGTTTGGAGGGATCGCTGACGTCATACTGCCGGATGTCTCCGTGCAGCCAGTTGGAAAAGTACAAGAAGCGGTCGTCCATCGAAAGCACGATGTCGGTGATCAGCCCCGGAACGGGGAACGGCCAGCCCTCGGTTTCGACCGGGTCCACTTGAATGATTTTCTCGGCCTGCCAGCGGTCGTCCTTGTTGAAATAGTGCCACACATTGCTGGAGAGCGCCGCGCCCACGAATCCGTGCGTGCTGTCGGGGTTGTGATGGAATCGGCACTCCAGCGGAATCAGGCCGTCCTTGCCCAGATCGATCGTCTGCTGGATGCTGCGTTTTTCCCAGTCCCAAAAATGTAGCCGCGTTCCGTACTTGCCGGCTTTAACGTCATCAAGATTGAAGCCGGGGCGCACGGTGTTCGGCGCGCCCCATTCGCTGCTGATCATCACATTGTGTCGCGGTTGATACCAATAGTCGTAATTGAATTTCATTCCCTCGGCATTCTTTTCCCAGCGGCCGGTGATCTCGAACTTGTCGTTCAGCAGCAGAAAACCGCCGGGGCCGTTTCCCCTGGTATCGCCCAACATCGAGATCATGATCGTTCCGTCGGCCAGGCAATGCACGGTATGCGGCATCGTCAGGCTGGTCTTCTTGGCGATCGACTCGGCGCTGATCGTCTTAATCAACTTGGGCTTCCGAGGATCCTTGGCGTCGAGGATGTGGATATTCGACGAGCCGAGACCCGGCACGACGAGGAAGCGGCGATGATGGTGGTCGTCGCCGTGACAACTGCTGCAGGCATTCCAACCAAAGTGATGCAATTCGTCGCCCGGGGTCGGCATTTCCGCTCGGTGGACAACTTGTCCATAGGTTTTGGAATGCGGATCGACATCGACGGTCGCCATGTAATCCGGGTGTTTTTTGGAATTGGTGCCCACGTAAATCGCCGGAACATAAGCCAGGGTTTCGCGAGGAGCCTTCATGGCGTCGGCGGGCGTCGCGTAGGTGAGTCCGCAGGCTGGAGAATGTTCGTGCGCGGCGCCGGCGGCGCGATGCAGGGCGAGACTTGCGGTCGCGGCCACTCCCGACTTCACAAAATCGCGTCTTTTCATCGTGAATACTCCATGGTGTAAGTGTCCTCGTTCTACCGCTGTTTTACTCAATGAATCGAATTTCGGCAAAGTCGGCCAAGTTGTCGCTGGTGGCCGCGCCGGTGGTGTTCATGCGTTGGTATTCGCGAACGCTGCCTTCTTGCTTGGGCTTTTTCGACTTCAAACCGTTGTCGGCGACTCGGTGGCGGGTGAAATTGCCGGTCCACGCGGTGTCGGTTCCCGAGCCGGGGCGACTAACGTCGGGAAACGCATCGTAAGGCAGATAGACTTCCAGGCTCCAGAAATCCTTGCCGCGATGGGCCGCTGCTTGAAGGCCCTTGCATTCCCAAGTGGTGTCTTTCATTTTCGAGTCCCAAAGGTTGGTCTCGGGATTGACGATGAACTGATAGAACTCGCCTTCGCTCTTACCAGTCACATCCAAAAACAGTTCGACATTGTCGTCCCACCACATTTGCCCATTGTCGTGCCCGCCGTTGTCGGTTTCCAGCAGATGCGGTGTCGGCTCGCGCAGCAAGAATCCGAATGTGATGCCTTCCAACGTCCACACGGCTTGGGCGGTGGTCGGATAACGGGCCGGCTTGCCTTTGTCCTTGCCGGTCGCTTGGACAAAGGAATTGGCAGCCGCTCGTTGCCACTGGGAATCGTCCAGTTTGCCGTCGATCGCCGGTGTCTCGCCGACCTTTTGCGCCACTAGCGGTTTCAGCCCCTGGCCGGACATGGTGGCCGCTTCCTTGAAGAATTCATCAAAGGCGGAAAGGCAGTAGTCGACGCGAGCCATCGTCAGTGCGTCGGCCTTGGCCTGCTCGCGGGCCTTGTCAGCCAGCGCTTTCATTTTCGCGATAGTCTCTGGCGGAAAGCTCACTTCGTAAATTCCCTTGGGCGAGAACCGCCCGCCGGGCCAGCGGCCTTGCTCCCAGCGATCGACTTGCAAAGCCAACAATTCGCGCATGGTTGTTTCGGCAGGCCCGAACATACGGCGAGCAAACTCGTCGACCGCCGCGTCCACATCAAACTCGGGATTCCACAGCACCTTCAGCCAGCAATACAAACTAATGTGCTGCCGGGGCCAGTGGTTGTGCGTGCCGTTAATAAACGAGCCGATCGTTTTGCCACGATTTCGCAGATAGAAATCTTTCGCCACGTGGGGATACTGAAAAGCGGCTTTCGTTTTGTGAGCGGGCCAAGCACTGTAATGCCAATTCTGAATCGGCCGCCCCGACGTCGCGATCCAGCGATCGATGTTGGCTTGTTCCGAGTCGCGAATGGCCGGTTCTTTGTAGGCGGCCAAGCCGGGCATGCCTGCCAATTGAATCTCGACGTTGCCGGGAAAGCGAAAGCCTTTCGGCGCGGTCGTGTAATTAAGATACGGCAAATAGACGACGGTGAATCCTTCATCGGACCACCGGCGCTGAACTTCACGGGCTAGTTTGTCGACGAATGTCGCCATCACTTTTGATGCGCCGCCATATTGCCCGCCCTTGTCGTCCCACAACTTCTGGCAATGCTCGCAATAGCAGGCCAACTCGACATCATAAGGTGACACCGTAATCGCCTTGTCCGCAATCGGCGCATAGAGCGGCTTTTTGCCATCGACGAAGTTTTGTATTCCCTCCAGGTACGTTTCGACTGTCTGAGGATGGCCGTAACAGAGTACTTCATGCTGGCGGCTGCCATCCTTGCGTTGCTGAAAAACTCCGGGGCGGTTCTTCTTGAGGTTCTCGTAGGCAAGCCAATTGGGCTGATGAACCTTGAGCTGTATCGGCCACGAATTGCCCGACCGCAAAAAACGCTGCACGCCCGTCAAGTTGATTCCCTTGCCTTGCCAGGGCTGCGACATCGGCGGCCACATCACGCGCATGCGGAAAGCCGGCGCATCTTCCAGCCACACGGGCGGCACGGCCAGATCTCGCATCGCGAGCACCGACTGGCCGATTTGCGGACCCTTTTCAGTTGCTGGCGGAAAATACCAACGTACGCCAACAAAGCGTTCCAAGAATTCGATGACACCCCATACTTGTCCGTTGGCGTCGCGGCCATCGTTGCGCCCCACGATGTGAATCGCGTCGGCCGTTGTTTTGATCGCGAACCCTTCCGGCGGCATCTTGCCGCTGTCCAGTCCCAGCGCGGCAGCTTCCCGGCAATCGCCCAAAATGATCGCCGGCTTGCTGATCTTGTTCTGAATGATCGGCAGTTCGGCACCCGTTGTTTGCCGGATGAATGACTGCAGGAGGTTCGCGCCAGCCGCCTTGTTCATGACGACAATCGAAGCCCGCGGTTTGCCATCTTTCACCAACGCGACCGGCGCATGAGCCGGTTGTTTGTGGAGGGTGACCGGGGTTAGGTCCGGCGCTTCCGACGGTTGCGCGGCGCTAATTTTCGACGCCAAACAGGCAAGCATGAAAAGTGAAAGTATTTGAAATCGCATCGTTGTCTTCATCATCAGTTGCTCCATTCCTCGAACAATACCAGCACGGCCAGAACAGCAACGCAAGGGCTCACCAAACGCATCGTGATATTCTCGACTTTCCTGGCTAGGGCCAAATCACTCAAGCGGTGAAACTCGCAGGGTACGTTTGACATAAGTTGTCGGTTGATCGGCGGCAACGGTGATCTTCCCCGGGGACACGGTAATGCGCACTTGTCCCAACTGATTTTTGTCCGGCGGCAAGTATTCAACGACGGCGACCGAACGGTTGGCTGATTCATAGCTGTCGCGAACGACGATCCGGCGGTCCTTGCGCGTGATCCGCAGTTCAGCGGCTTGAGGGATTTCATATTCTCGCTTCACCGCATCCACCTTGGCCACAATCCACTGGGATGCCTTGTTCTGATACTCGACGACAACCTTGCCAGGTTGGTCGCCACAGTGATAAACGGATTGGACGGCCGGCTCGTTGGTGGTTTGCCGTGAACCAGAGGCCAGCGTGATCGACCCCGTGCTGACGATTGTGTCGCCGGCGGCCAGTTCCACCGTGCGGTCGGCGATTTGCTTCGTGCTTGACCCCCAATGAGCGATTCCCAGTTCGGCCCGCATTTCCACGCGGTTCCCCTCTCGTCCGGTCAGTTCATACAATCGTGATCCGGGGTTGAGTACATGTCGGCTTTCATCGATTGCGATCGCATCATCGAGCATCACGGTGCGAATCCGTCCGTCTTGCAAAGGGGCGACCTTCACGGCCAGCGAGCCCGCCTTCAGGGTCGGCAACGGTCCGCCGTGCATCGTAAGCAGGCCAAGTCGATAAGCGCGCCCGTCACCCCATTCGCGCGGACTGGCACGGCGACAGTTCTCAATGAGCGCCCGCGCGCGGGGCAAGCTGTCTTCGTCCAGATCGGCGCGAATCAGTCGCTCGCCCTGTTCCCGCAATTCGCCGGGATTCCAGAGATGAAACGCTTCCAGTCCGGCTTGGGCTTCCTTGACGCGCCGCTGATAATCGCCGTGCGTCTGTCCGCTGGTCTTCTTGAGTGCCCGAGCAAAGAGTACTTCGGCTTGCTGAACGATCTCGGGCCGCAGCCACTTTTCAAAATTCTTTTCAAATTCGTCCGCCGAAACCGGCGTCTCGCCACGGACCGAGCCTTCGAGCAAATTGACGTACGCTATCAATTCCTCGGCGGCGGGACCGTAGTAACCCGTGCAGAATTCCTGGACAAGTTGGTCGACGTCGCGCGTCGGATCCCACAGCAGCTTTCCCCACACGTAGTTCTTTAGCACCACCAAATCGCCGCCGTGCGAAACATAGTTGCCTTGAATCCGCACACCGTTCACGCCGACTTGGTGATAGTACTTGATGTTGGCGGCGAGCGACCGCAGGCAGGGAAACGGCTTGATGAAGTTGTTGAAGTTGGTGCCATATTCCCAAATGTAAATTCGGCCCGGCGCCAGTTCGCACCAGCGGTCGAGGTTACGCCGAAAGCTCTGGTTCTTCTCCGATTCAAGAATGCTGCGCACAGTATCGTGCCTAAGTCGCGGAATTTCCACGATAACGTTGTCGCGGGGCCGGGTAATTGCCGGCGGGGCTTCCAAGCTCATGTAGGCATGCGTACCGACCGTCACGCCAGGATGCTCTTTTTCCAAAAGTTCCGCCGCCCGATTGACCATCCGCAATACAGTCGCGCAATAACCGGGCTTCTTGCGGCCGTCGGGATCGGTCCACGTTTCCTGTTCGTAGACGCGACGGGATTCGGGCGAGAAATCCATCCCGCCGTACCAATCCCCCATGCCCGCGAAGTAGAAGAAATCGTGCAGGTTGTTTTTGCGACGGACGACTTGGTCGCCTAGATGCCGGGCCACGACTTCCGGCATTCCCGCGGCGGTGTAGTTCATGTGGATGTTGTTGAACTTCCGCTCGCCATCTTTGTCGACGGGAAGAAACTCGGGATGTTGTTCGGCATGCGGCTTCAGCATGGGACACAGATTGTGAACCGCCGTGAAACTGGTGCCGCTTTTGCCTCGGCGTTTATATGCGAAAAAATTCTCGCCAGTTTGCCCTTCTCGATTGAACAGGTCGTGAATACGAAAAGCCGGTTCGATGTGCGTATCCTGTGCCACGACCGTAATCGCCGCCGTACGGGGTACATTTTCTTCGTTGTAAGACCACCAGCGGCAGCCGAGTTGTTCCTCCAACAAGCAGAAGGCGGCATACAAAGTCGCTCTCGGCGAGCCGCCGTAAAGATACAGCCGCTGTCCCGACATGCGAATCACAAACCCCTCCCGCGAAACATTGCCGGCGGGCGGTTCGAAAGCTCCAACAAGGACGGCACGCTCGGGCAGTCCTTCGGGGGCTTGGGCAGCGCTAAACTCTCCGCCGCTGATGCGCGACAAGTACACCGCTAATTGCTCGGCCGCTTGCCGCTCTTGGGGAGCGGCCTTGACCGGATAGAGAATGGGCGCGGCTTCAACATCGTTGCCAATCAGCGCCAGCGCGGGCTGATCCTTGAGGGCATGCAGGCCACTATGTTGTGGGTCGCGGGGCTCGTCCGCGCTTAACGGCGCTAGGTGTAAAATACCTAGCAACAAGCTGGCCAGCAAAATCCTGGGTTGGTGCATGCTAGAGAATCCTGATGGTGGGGTCGGTCAGGGCGTGCCTTGGGGTAGCCGATAGTATGCGCCAAAAAGAATGCGTGCAGCGCGCGAATTTTTCTAGATAATTTCTAGCAGAAACATCTTCGTTCCGCCCCTTGCCAAAAGGGAGTTGGGCGGTTGATTCGACGCGCCGATATAAGCGGGAATCGAAAGCAAATAGGAAAATGTCCGGACACGGGATGGCTCTCCGAATCGCTCTCCGAGTGTGTTGATTCCTGCATTTTACAAAAATCATCCACCGTGCGATTGGGCTGCAAGGCGGCTTCGAATGGTGCCGAGCCCAAGGTTCCCCAAGAAATCAACCGTTTCTCGCGCGTCTAATGGTGCAAACCGTGCGCGGTTCGCCTAGATTATTATAGTGCGGGTGTTCGGTTCATCCCCGAGCCAGGCAACTTTTCTTCTAGCCCGCACGGGAGTTTGGACTTGGCAACCGATTTATCGCAGACCAGCAGTTCGACTTCGGTCAGCTTGATCCGTCGGTTGCGCGACAAGGATCCGGACGCTTGGTCGAGGCTGACGCGCATCCACGGCCCCTTAGTGTATCGTTGGTGCCGCCGGGCGGGGCTCAGGACGGATGACACGGCCGATGTCGTACAAGACGTGTTCCGTGCCGTCGCGGTGGGCATCGGCGGATTTCGCCGTCAGCGCGAAGGCGACTCATTTCGAGGATGGCTGTTCGGAATCACGCGCAACAAGGTGAACGATCATTTCCGGCGCGCGGCCGCGCGACCCGAAGCCGCGGGCGGCGCGGAAGTCCTCCACCAATTGGCTCAAGTCGCACTGCCCGACCAGCCCTCTGAAAACACCGTCGATGATCGGTCGCTGGTGGTGCGCGAAGCGTTGGGGCTGATTCGCACCGAGTTTGAGGAAAAAAACTGGCAGGCATTTTGGCGAACGACCGTCGACGGGCAAACCTCGACGGATGTCGCCGCCGAACTAGGAATGGCGGCGGGAGCCGTGCGCCAGGCGAAGTACCGCGTCCTGCGCCGGTTGCGGCGCGAGCTGGAAGAGCTTGATGACGATTGAGCGCATCTTGCGGGCAAACCACGCTTTACGGATTTTTTCCGTCCAGGCGTAACGCGCTTGCGATGTAGAAGGTAGACGGAGAAACACCGCGGACATGGCGTCCAAGGGAGCCACGCACTTACAACCCACATTCTTGGAACGCGAAATGCCCGACACTTGCCCATCTCGCAACGATTTGCATGATTTTGCCGTTGGCAAGCTGCCCGAAGAAGCCGCCGATTTGCTCGTTCAACATCTGGCTGAGTGCCCCGTTTGCGACGAGACGATTGTCAACTTGGGCGTATCATCGGATACCCTGGTCGCGTCGCTCGCTCGCAAGGCAGATCGTGATCCACATCTGGAAGAGCCCGAACTGCGGAGCGTGCTATCGCTGATCGAGGCCATCGGCGTCCAGCCGAGTGCCAGTGACGAGGCGCAGTGTATTGAAGAGTCGCTGGGAAGCGTGGGCGGTTACGAGCTACTGGCCAAGATCGGGCAGGGCGGAATGGGGACCGTTTACAAGGCCCTGCACCAAAAGCTCGACAAGATCGTCGCGCTGAAGGTGTTGCCGGCCGATCGGATGCAAAACGCTGGTGCCGTGACGCGCTTCGAGCGGGAAATGAAAGCGGTCGGCAAGCTAAACCATCCCAACATCGTTGCCGCTCACGACGCCGGCGAGGCCGATGGCAGACACTATCTGGTGATGGAACTGGTCGACGGCGTGGATCTTTCGGCACTAGTCCCAAAACAAGCGAACCCTGAATGTTTTTCTGGCTGAATTCGCCAGCCCGGGTCGCGCGCGTTCGGCGAGCGGCCGCTCGCTTTCGCGGCGTGAACTACGCTCAGCTTTTTGTTCACTCATCGTGGGATTTTT
>JAJDEH010000046.1 GCA_029259935.1 Planctomycetota bacterium | reverse complement strand
ATAAATACGCTCGCGTTCAGCCCCGACGGCAAGACCCTTGCCGGAGGTGGAGGCGCACCTGCCGGAGACGGAGGCGACGGCCAGCTTCGATTGTGGAATGTCGCCACCGGTAAGGTACACCACTTGTTCGAGAGGAATGGCAGTCGCATTCGTAGCGTGGCATTCGCTCACGACGGCAAAACCATCGCGGCGGCTGGCGAAACTATTCGTCTCTACGACGTCGCGACGAAGAAAGAGCGACTGCGCATTCCTCGCCGAGCCAGTGACCTGCACTTTTCTGCATCGGACGAAGCGATAACGGCCAGCGTCGAAGGAGCGATTCATCGCTGGGAAACGAAGACGGGCAAGTTCCTTACGCCGCAGGGTTGCGACAGCGGAGTCGATCAAATCGGCCTTGCCAACAAGGGTCGTACATTGGTAACGCGCGACCAATCCGGCGGCGTCCATCTGTGGGATCGGGCAACCGGTAAGCACCTGGATCGATTGAAGATGGAAGACCGCCATGAAGTCGGCATTAGCCCCGATGGACGTTACCTCACGCTGTCGGATGACGATCCGTCGATCAAGTACGTGGATCCGAAGCAGGACATCGGCATCATCGGGGGCAACGAGTTGAAGTTTTACGATCTCGAAAGTCGCCGATACGTCGAACGCTTCGGTGGTTTCGAGGGAGATCCGCGAGACATGACGTTCACCCGCGACGGCAAGACGCTCGTGACGGTTGACCACCGCAACGGCCAAGTGCGATTGTGGGACGTCGCGACCGGCAAAGTACGTCGATCGTGCTTCGTTCTTCCTGAGCCCGAGGTGTCGATTCCGTACAGAGTCACCGGCAGCGAGCTGTCGCCCGACGGAAAGACTTTGGCAGTCGCGTGTCGCCGCCGCAACAATCCTGATGGGACGTCTGATCTGGTGACCCTGCGATTGTGGGATGTGACGACCGGCAAGGAACTCGCCCCACTCAGTGGCCATGCCAACAACATCAGCGGCCTGGCGTTCTCTCCCGACGGTCGGTTCCTGGCGAGTTGTACCGAGAGACCGTCCGGCGCGCGGCGCGTGGCGAATGCGTTTTTTATCTGGGATGTGAAAACGGGGCGACAACTCATTCGACTATCCGACAAGGAGTCTATCTCGGCCTACTGCGTCGCCTTTTCTCCGGATGGTCGCACGTTGGCATCGGCGTCGCTCGATGGCAAAGTCCACGTGTGGGAAGTGGCGAGTTGGACGCTTCGCACCAGTTTCCAAGCTCATCGCAACCACATCACCGCTCTCCACTTCGCACCCGACGGCACGCTGTTCACCGGCAGCTTCGACGCGACCGTGTTGGCGTGGAATGTCCGACCCGACAAGTCTACCAAGGACCTGCCGTTACCCGAATCGTGGACCAAGCTCCTCGATCCCGAAGCCGAGACCGCCTACGCCGTTCAGGGACAATTGCTCGCGACTCCGAAGGAGACAGTCGCGCTGCTTGCCGAGCATCTACGTCCTGCCGCCAAAGTCGATGCCGAGCGAGTCACAAAACTGTTGGCCGATCTCGACAGCGACAACTTCGCCACCCGCGAAGCTGCCTCAAGCGCTTTGCGCAAGTTAGGTCACCAGATCGAAACGACGTTACGCGAGACGTTGGCCAAGACCACTTCGGTCGAAGTCCGCGGCCGCGTCGAAACGCTGCTGTCCCAACTAGAGCCGACTGTCGCATCACCCGCTCGGCTTCGCACGCTACGAGCTGTCGAAGTGCTCGAGTGGTTGGCCACGCCATCTGCCCGTGAACTGTTAAGCAAACTCGCGAAGGGGGAACCCAACGCGCTGTTGACGCGCACTTCGGCATCGGCCATCGAACGGCAGCGTCCACGTGAGGAATAGGCCAAAATAGTTAGAGGCACGTGATGACAACTCATGGGCGAGATAACACCGTCACAACTTTAAAGTTGACACAGCCTACAAATAACATCTATTTGCAACGTTCAATCCTCGCGTAGAATGTTTTAACATCACGTGAGGTACCAAGATATGAACCGCAAACTCTCAGTTCCCACAGTCGTTGCTGTGTCTTTGCTGATCACAGCCCAACTCATGGCTGACGACGCAGCAGACAACGAAACAAAACACTTGCCGGATGGGCCATACGCGAAAGTTGTCCCAATGCTTGGTGGCAGATTCGTGGTGCTTACCGACGATTCGACGATTACCAACGATGCCCGCTACTTTCACTGGGCGAAGATACCTAGCGCGTACGCGGACATGATGTTTTTGCGGAACAAATCCCAACAGGGGACAACGAAGTTCCACGTAAAAAGCGCGGGCACCGTTTTAATGGCGGTCACAACGCGGTGGTCCGCAAGCGGACGAGGTGGCGATTGGCAAAAAGAACTCGTCACGCAAAAAGACTTGGAAAGCGGCGGCTGGCGCGTGTGTGGAAAGCTGAATTCGTACATGAAGGAAAACGGCGAGCGGCATACGTGGATTTTGTTTGCCAGGAGTTGCATGCAAGGCGAGACATTTTCTTATCGGACCGAAAAATACGTGGCCCCGGTGTTGCTATTGAAATAGCACTGCTTTCAGTTGGTCGACTTTGAGAGCCTTTCAACGGTTTTCATCGGCAGAAAATTGCGTTTGGGCGTTCCCGTAATTTCGACAAAGCCACAGTCGTATGGTCGGCGTCCTGATCGCTTCTGGGAAGGTTGCGCGGTCCAGCTCAGCTTTTCCTTTCCCAGAGTAATTTTCCGTGAAGCAGCGTGCTCATGAGGGCGTCTCATTGGTCAGTTGCGCGGTTCTTTGAAAGCGCTCAGGTCGACAACTCCTCTGTCAGATGCTGCGTCGTCCGTCCCCAACCGTTCAGTTAACGCTTTGGGCACCAACTGGTCAGCAGTTAATCGTCGGAACCGCAATGCGCGACGGATGACCAATTGATTACGATTCAACGAGTGAATAGAGTCCGCCACCGTCGCGTTTGAGCTTTCCCTGTTTCGCCAGTTCATTCCAGATGGCGTCGGGAAATTGGTCCGGCGGCCGAATGCCAATGACGCCTGATCGTTGGCCCGAGGACGTGGGGCCGTATCCAATGCGGGATTCGTCATCCAAACGAGTTAGCTTGAGGCGTTTGCGGAATGCCTTCATCGCCAATCGGAGTTCTTCTTTCGAGGGTGGTTCTGGCTCGGAAGTGGTTTCCGGCTCGTCCATGTTTTGTTCCTTTCGAATCGCGATCGTTGGTTAGATAAATCAGAATCCTGCATTTGACTTTAACTGTGGCATTGGACGCAGTGGTCCGCCTCGGGGATAAACTCCAATCGCTCTGGCGGAATGTCAAGGCCGCAACGGGCACACTTCCCGTACGTGCCGTCCGCGACCCGCTTCAGCGCTACATGCACGCGTCCAAGTTGAGACTCTAAGTTCCGACGACCGTGTTCAGCCATTTGGTGTTGTTGGTATTCGTCCATGAATGTAAGACGACCGACCGCGGCGTCCATCTTTGGACGGCTGTCCGAGCGAGTCATCTCTTCCAGGCGTTGCGTCAGTTCTTGTTCGAGCTTCACAAGTTCAGCTTTTGTGGCGGCCAATGGGTCGTTGTCAGTTGTCATGACTACTCTCCAATCGTTTCAAACGGCGTCACCCCAGCGTTGATTTGGGATGGCCAACTTACAGGTCATTCTACCTGATTATCGAGAGCCGCACCGAATTCGTCTGTCTAACTCAAGAGCAACTGAAGATCTTCAGCGGTTAGGTTGCGGATGAGACTGTTGTTGCCAGTGATAATGGCGTCGGCGAGATCGCGTTTGGACTTCTGGAGTTCGAGGATCTTTTCTTCGACGGTATTGCGAGCGATCAGGCGATAGGCGAAGACGGGGCGCGTTTGTCCGATGCGGTGAGCGCGGTCGATGGCCTGGGCTTCGACGGCTGGGTTCCACCAAGGGTCGAGGATGAAAACGTAGTCGGCCGCTGTCAGATTGAGTCCGTGCCCGCCAGCTTTGAGGCTGATCAGGAAAAGCGGACAATCCGGGTCTTCTTGGAAACGCTTGACTCGTTCACCCCGCTTGCGAGTTCGGCCGTCGAGATACTCGTAAGTGACATCGCGCTCGTCCAGGTGTTGGCGAACGATCGACAGCAGGCTGGTGAATTGAGAAAAGACGAGTGCCTTGTGGCCTTCGGCCCGGATCTCGTCCAGGTTTTCTAGTAAAGCTTCCAACTTGGCACTGGGCTCCATCTGTTTGTCCTTGTCGAGCAGCCCCGGATGGCAAGCGGCCTGACGCAAACGCAACAGCGCTTCGAGCACGTGGATCTTCGATTTATTCAAGCCGATATCACTGACTTTGGTCGCGAGCTGAGCACGAAAGTAATCGCGCAACTCGTTGTACGCTTCACGTTCCTGCGGCGAAAACTCGCAATACAGCGTTTGCTCGGTTTTGTCCGGCAACTCGGAGAGTACTTCTTTTTTGGTTCGCCTGAGGATGAAGGGGCTAATCGCGCGGGCGAGCAATTTGACGTGCGCTTCGTCGCCGTTCTGTTTCGTCTTGGCGAACGATTCAAACGCGCCTGATTGGCCGAGCATGCCGGGGTTGAGAAACTCAAACAACGACCACAACTCGCCCAGGTGATTTTCGACCGGCGTCCCCGTCATCGCCAGCCGTTGCTCGGCTTTGAGCAGACGGCAGGCCTTCGCGGACTGGGAATTGTGGTTCTTGATCGCCTGCGACTCGTCGAGGATCGCAAAGTCGAATTCAATGTCCTTGAGTTGAACGATGTCGCGCCGCAATGTTCCATACGTCGTTAGCAAGATGTCGCACGCGTCCAATTGCTCAAGCTGAACGCCCCGGTCGCTGCCCGTGTAATTGACAATGCGGAGCTGCGGTGTAAACCGTTCGGCTTCTTCGATCCAGTTGAAGATCAAGCTCTTGGGCACGACGACAAGCGATGGTTTACGTCGCTCGTCGTCGGCGAGCCGCCGTGCCTGCAACAGCGCCAGGACTTGAACTGTCTTTCCCAGCCCCATGTCGTCCGCCAGACAACCGCCAAAACTAAACTCGCGCAGAAATTGCAACCAGCCAAGGCCTTCGCGTTGGTATTCACGCAACTCGCCACGGAAACCACTAGGCTCCGCGACTGGTTTGACGCCGTTGATTTCTCGCAGCTTGTCGCGGAATTGAAGAAAACCCGTGTCGAGTTGCACGTTGTTTTGTTCCGCCAGCAAGGCGTCGAGCAGCAATGTTTGTGACGACGTGAAACGTAACGATTCGCCATCGCTGCTGGCGAGTCGCGCCAATCCGCCATACCTTTCCAACCACTCGTCGGGCAGCACGCCTTGCGAGCCATCGTCAAGCTGAATGAATCGCTCGCCGTGACGCAACGCCGCCAACAAGCTAGGCAACGACGCCGACACGCCATCAAAGTCGACTCGGCCCTTCAACTCGAACCAATCCATGTTGGTCGAAACGCTCAAGTCGAACGAGCCTGGCTGGCGGATTAGCTGGCCTCGCGACTCGACAATCCAACCGTCGGCCGTCAACGTGTGGACGATGCGAGTAAGGTGCTTTTGATGGAATTGAACATCCGCGCGAAGAAAAGAAGACGTGCTTTGTGGCCGGACACCCAAGGCCGTGAGTTGACCGAGCAGTGATTGTTCCGCTTCCCGGTCACGCAAGACTGCCTGGTCCAAATCGGCGTCGTACCAACCACGTCGCTCGTCGTGCAAGTCGATGATCGTCTCGCCGTACGCGAAGGCGACGTCTCCGAATAGCTGATCCGACCGATGACTACGCCGGTCGGACTTGATCACGATACGGCCTTGCGGAGCCTGCGGGAGTTGCTTGGCACACAAATTCTCGGGCCACGTGACGTCGGGAATGTGTGGAGAATCCCACAGCCATTGCAAGAACGTTTCGCGATCTTTGTAGGGTACTTCGATCGTGGGATTCTGCCGGAAAGCTCTGATCCACGGTACCGCCTCTGGCCCGTCGAACCGCGCCACACGGTCGTCGAACAAAACAACGCCGTCACCCAGGACCAGCTTGGTTTCGACCAAAGGTCTTGCTTCTCCCTCGCGCTGCAACGTTCCGCACAACGTCCACTTCTTCCGTTTGTCGTCCGCTGTCGCGTCGAGCCGGAACCGCCAGGCGGGCCCATCGTCCCACGTCACCGTTTGTACTTCTTCGATCGGCGACAGAGTATTCAACTTCCAAACGAGACGCCCGGTGGCTGCCATCCGGGGCAGCAGCAGATCGTACGTCGACGCGCCGGGTGTGCAGTGACTGTAACTACTCCACTCGTTGGTCCGATGCGTAAAGCTTGCCGTGTCAGAGCCAAGGCTGTCGCTGAGCAACATGCCGAGCAGGTCACGATCACGTGCATCGGTCAACGCCGATAGTTTCTCGCGTTCGACCGCCAGCCGTTTGATTTTACCTGGCTTGCCGCTCTTCTTCGTTTCGGCGACATGAAACTCGACAATCAGACGTCCTTTTTCCAGGCTCGATTCCACGTTGATGACATACCAGACTTTGCGGCTTTTCTTGGCATCGGTCGCAACCTGAAATGCATCATGGGCTTCGGGAGTCGCCACGTTAACGGCGCGAAGTTGCCGATGCCAGATCGCATTGATTGGTCCTTTGTCGAGAGTCGCCGTCTCTTCGTCGGCGTCAATCGGTTGGTCGTCGCGCGAGTACTCAACGCGATCTTCCGTGAGCTCGTTGTTCCGGTCGGGCATCACTTTCGTGGTCCCTTCCGCATCGACTTGCAGCAACGTCGCCCACACATGCTTGCACAGGTAGCCATCCGCGTAACGCCGGCAGTCGCAAAACGCGGAGATATCGCCATCGAGCGCCCGAGTCCAGTCGATCTCGACGCGATATTTGTGCGGCTGCGAACCTTCGACCAGGGCCGTGATCGAATCCTCCTCGGTACGCAGCAGTGTCACCCTGCCGTTTTGAAAATACTCCTTGCCCCGCGCAATCGTCTTCTCATCGAAGCAGTCGCGGCAACGAGCGGCGGTTGATTTCACGAAAGTGCTTCCCTGCGGTTGTTTGTGCCAGCAAGCCAGAATAATGATGGAACCTCACAGTATAGCCCATAAGGCATTACATTCACGTGCGCCCCACGCACATTTCCGCAGCTCATAATCTTTCATCCGGCGAAATGGCGTCGATTCGTCACGAACGACAGAAATTCTGAACTCAAATTGGTCGGATTGACGACGCGATACGTCCCAAAGCGCTCTCCATACGCAACTTCTTTGAATTCAGTCCCGAGAACCGATTTCGTACATCAAGACGCCGAAAACTCGTCAAATGGGACACGAACGCGGCACCGTCGAAGGCCACTGTTCTTGCGGTACAGCCGAACGATGCGATGACCGCTGGCGGTCATTTTGGGAGGGGACTCGGTGGAAGCCGATCGAAGGTCGCCGCCGGATCGGAAGGACACCCGTTACATTCTTGTTGCATTTGGCCAGCTTGATGGGAACTAGAATGGTCACTGACTTGTCCGCTTGCGGCGATTACGAACTTCATTTAAGGCGAGGGCAGAATGTCAAGCTTCAACAAGGAAAATCAATGACAGAGCCTACGGGGAATCGTCGGAAAATGCATCGAAGAACCAATTGTTCGCTGGTGGTCCTGTTGTTGGCGTGCAGCCTTGGCCAGCAGTGTTCGCTGAGCGGTGCTGAAGAACCTGCCGTTGCTGAGGCACCACGCCAAGGGAAAGTGCTGGCCGAGGTTGCTGGCAAGTATGGCCGATTGCAAGTGGCCGAGATAAAGGGCGTGCGGATGTTGGTTTGCGGCGACGTGGTCCAGTCGGCGATTCCGACGGAAGGAATCGCGTTGACACCGCAACAACTAGTTCGCAGCCGCGATTTTGTGGGACTAGTACCCTACTACCGTCCCCACATCGAAACCGCGCTGGTAATAGGTCTTGGCGCGGGCCTGCACGCTCAGGCATTGTCGAACATCGGGATCCACGTCCATTCCGTGGATATTGAACCAGCGGTGATCCCACTGGCGAGACAATACTTTGGATTTGAAGGGAAGGTTACCGTCGGTGATGGCCGAACCTTCCTGGATGAATGCGAGCAACGTTTTGAAGTCATCGTGCTGGATGTGTTTCTCGGTAGCGAAGTGCCCGAACAGCTATTCACCATCGAAGCGTTTCGCCGCATGGCTGCGTGCCTGTCGCACAAGGGGATCGTGGCGGTCCATCTAATTACCAAGCCGCGACATCGCGCAACCGATGCGGTCGGGGGCACGTTGAAACAAATATTCTCTCACACGGTTGCCGTGCGCAGTGGCTTCGACCAGGGGCTGCAGCATGTCTACCTATTTGCCAGCAACAGGCCACTGGCTCTTGGCAGTGAACAACGACTGAAGCTTGACGCCGCAGGTTTTACGGGTGACGAGTTCTTTATCGTCGACACAAAGATGGCCCCAGTGTTGACGGACAAATGCACGGATCTCAAGCTCTGGTGCAAAGAACTTGGAAAAGAACATCTTTTACGATCGCAAGAGATACTAGGGAGAACGCGATGAGTTTCCGCTACGCATTGCTTGTACCTTTCATGGTAGCCCTTCTGCCGGTCCCAAGCCAGGCAGCAGATGACCGCAACGTCGACTCAATCTCCAGGACATTTCATTGTTTCCTGTACGAAGGACCGAACGACCTGGTGTGGGTAGGCCATCCTCTCAAGTCACTCGGCATGATCGGAGTTCATGCAAATCCCCCGCAGTATCATCTGAGTCCCGAAGTCCGTCAGCAACTTGCACCGCTGGTGTCGGTCCTGAAAGACACACCGGAACAACCTCAGTTTTGGTGGTTCGGAATACCAGATTTGAAGGATGGCGGGCGACCGTTGGTGTTTCTCAATATGAAAACCAGCGCGCGCCCGGTACCCAGCCCGCCAGGTCGTGACAAACAGGTACAACCCGTTGGTCAAGGCCAAGCCGGATCTTCTCGTCGAAGGCAGAAGATTTACGAGATTACATCGGCGGAACTCGTCTACGCGGAGTTCATTTCGAAGCGCTGGATAGATGCCTTTCAACGATTGGAAACCGATCTTGCTGAATTGGTCAGCATCAGTCGTACAGCACCTGGCAAGAAAAAGACTGCAGACCTGATTGAGGTCATGGAACGCTGCAGCGTCGATCTGAATAAGATGGCGAACTCCGGGATCGACGTGCAACATCGCGATGTTGTACAAAAAATCGAACCCCAAGCACGGGCCGTGCGCAAATTTCAGCGGCGATTAGAAGAAGGGTCGGTTGAATGGGGAGGCCAGCTACGTCAGTATTCCAAAACGCTGCAGATCAATCCAACAACGCCGTTTCCCAAAATAAGCCCCACGTTTCCGAAAATCCGCTGGCTTGCAGAAAGCGAGTCAGCCTTGGAATTTCAGGAAAGGGTTGCCAGCCAGCATTCTCAATCAGTGAATCTTACGACACTAATCTATTCGGAGAAAATGGAACGGGTTGTTTTCGTCTGGCAAGTGGCAGATCTCAACGAAAGCGAATTTTCCGAGTTAAGGAAGCAGGCTCAGGAACAGCTACGAAAGGAGGAGAACGCCGCGAAACCAAGCGTGCCAGTGAAAGATAAGTCCACTACGATTTCCCAATGGGGGGTCGTCGTTGAACCCGCGAGTCCGCAGTTGTCGTCCAAAAATAAACTATTGCGGGCCACCATTGTTCAGCAGGTCGATGGTCAGTCGACCATTGGATTGCGTAAAGGCGATCTGATTGTCGACTATGAGCGGCCGTACGATCTTGTTATGGGAGGTTACGGCCACTTCAATGCACAACGACGACTAGCCTCCAGCGCAAAATACGACGGCGAACTACTTGTGTTGCGAGGCGACGAGTTGGTCACCGTGCCATTCAAGAAGGCAGCGGCGAAAACGGGTTCGGAGTGAAGGTTCGATGAGTTACGTTTCGGTGACCTCGCCGACCGATTGAATCGAAGACTATTCCAAATCCCTCGCAAAAAGAGGTCGATGCCTGCGCCGACGTTCGTAACCAAAACCAAATAGGGTCAGGCCCAGAAGTAACCAGATCACCAGACTGGTTGGCTCGGGCGCGGGATAGGGTGAAGGGTTGGGCGGATCGATTGGCAAGCCTCCCGGCCCGGGACCGCCCGCGTCACCTTGGATCAAGAATTCCTCAAACCCGGCATGGTTATTGTTGAAAGTCGCGAAGATCCGGAACGCCGCAGCGCCGCTTACACCCGTAAAGAGGGTTTCCGGAAGTAGTATGCTTACATCCGTCGCGCCACTTCCGGAAAACAGGTCTTCCATCGTCACTGTGTTGTTCATGGTGGCATCGAGATCAAACACCAAGTCCCCCAATGCGCCGCCATCAACTGGATCAGTCGACTCGGGGTGGAAGGCTTGTCCCGCCGAGAATCCGTCGGAGGCGACCAAGTCACCTCCTATGAAGACTAAGAACGTCGTTAGGTCGATCTGGGTATTGTTGTTCTCGTTAATGTCCAGCAAGATATTTCGATAGTCAGTGCCTGTTACGTTCACCTTGGGTACGAGGCCAAAGGGAACGGTCACCGTAAAGTTGCCACCCTTCGTGTCGAAGTTTGGAAATCCGCTCGGGAAGTTGTTGCGTGGAAATCCGGTGTTGTAGCCACTTTCCGTCCCCTTGGCGGTTTGGATGCGCAGAAATGATTGAATAAGGCCGGTTCCGCCCTTCGCATTAAACTGCTGGTAGATCACGCCATCCAGCGTGCCGGACGATGATCCGCTCGAAGAGATATCAAGGATCGTGTCGGCTCTTGATTGGTTGAGAAAAAGGAGCAACACGAGTACGGCACAAACGAAGGGGATTCCATCCTTTAAGTGAGTTCTCGGTAGGTGTGAATTCTTGGGGTGGGTGACCACGATCGACTTTGCCTCAATCTTGCCCTCTGGTTCCAGTTGTGTCTTCAAGCCCTCCTTTAGGAGTCTTTCATGTCATCCAATGCACTAGCATTTTTGGTGCCAGATGAAGTGATTCGCCTATTGTTGCAGTGAGAATAAAACTTACGAATCGAACGCGTGATCAAAGCTGTAAGACTACGTTTGCGCAATTGACGTAAAAGCGCAAGTGATGCTTGCGGTTTCCTGTCAATCTACAGCCCCAAAGAGCAGTTTCATCAACCCAGATTGGGGGAAGACTTTAGGCGCAATTCCTCAACTCACGCTCACCCTTAAGGCGAGGCGACAGCGCCGCGCTTGCGCCCCAAGACGCCTCCTCGAATCGGCCGCTAGGCAATTAGTCGCGAACGTTTTCGCGTGATCAAAGCGTGTGGCCCGCTATTAATCGCCGGCATTCGCTGAGCGGTCAGTCCTTGGTAGCAACCTATATTCGATCTCGCAACTTGGAAGCTCTTGAATTAGACGATCTACTCCGACCGGAGACAGTCCCGTGTACGAAAGCATCAACCGTTCCAGGTCCTTGTATTTCTTGAGCCGTTCAATACTCGCGTCCCGTGACGTCAACACGGTACAGCCCGAGCCACTGAGGGCGTCGGGAGTTTGCGTTTGCAGCGTCAATGAAATGACTCAAGCCCTCGTCGTCAATCGCTCGAGCGACGAATCGGACTTTGGCTATGTCCGGAATCGCGGCGACGTGATCCAAGCCTTCGTTGGTCAACGGCTGTTGATTGATCGGATCGACGACGCGATACACCCCCAAAGCGCTCTCCATACTTAACTTCCTTCAATTCAGGTCCGAGAACCCATCTCGCACATAAAAACGCCGAAAACTCGTCAAATGAGACACGAACGCGACACCGTCGAAGGCCCCACGCCGCCTGCAAAACAGTCACTCCCAGTCAAGAACGAACGACCATCAACGCGCGTCGGTGGCGTCCACGAGGCGTACACCGAAGTAATTTCCGCCGTCATGTTGCACGCGCAGGTTGGACAAACCTCGGCGACAAACGGATGGATCAAACTGCATTCGGCGTGCGCGACCGCTAAGGAAGCGGCTCCTAGCAGCCAGCCACGGTAGTAGCATCGCCACTGCCAGCGAGTCAGAACGGCACCAGCCGCAGCGCGCTCAGGTGGACGTGGCCTGCGTCAAACCTGCGCCGGTGTTTCACTTCGACGCAGGTTGGCGTCTGTCGTTTTGTGGGTCGACAGCTTTTGCGGGACGAACCACCGCAATCGGCTCCCCATCAGAACTGTCCACGTTTATTCTGCGGGAGAAGACTGACACATCGACGCCAAGTCGGTCTGCGACCAATGATGGAAGGAAGTCGGGAAGATCATCGACGTAGTCGTCCGTCTCACGACTCCAGCCAAACACGTATACAAGCCCAGGCTGGACAAGCTCTCTAAGTTGCGGCTTATGGTGTTCGTACTTATCGAGCATTTCATCTTCGATGTCAGCCCATCCGTGTTCACGTGAAACATTCAGCGAGAACTCGATTTGCGGGAGGTCAACGTACATCCACTCGTACACGTTCTCATAGTCGTAGTCGATGCTATCCTCGGTCAAGTCGACGCAAAGGGCTCTCGCAAGTGCTGCGAAATCCAATCGTGATTCAAAGCGAAGATGCATCTCGACGGTGTCTTGCTCGATGTTCGGAGGTCGATTTGACCTCACGCAGTAAGTGATATAACGATACGAATTCGTTGCCGTCTGTGGTTATCCCACATCATAGCGTTGCCCGACCTGCGGGTGATGGAGAGGGCACTCGAATTCGCCCACCGACCTTGACATTTCACCTGCCGCTAGCGAGGAATCGCGGAGCTTTGATTGCTCCGACAGCTCAGCGATGTGGACACATCGAGTGTCTTCCGAATCCGCGTCGGAATCATCGTCCGAGATGTAACGATGAATGTCAATTTTGGTCGGGGGTGATGACCCCCACTTTTTTGTTTCGTATTGGGCTCCTGTTGGTTACGGGTTCGGTGTTACGGGTTCCTCTTCTCTCCTCCGTTAAGTTCCAGGTCGAAGGTACGTGCGAGGTGCTGAGCTCCTTCGTAGGTGGTCAGTTGATGGACGGCACACCAGAGGTCGAGTATGTTTCCACTGGCTCCGCAGGGAGGGTGAAAACATTGAAAGACGTCTTTCCCCAAGTGAACCGAGAAACTTCTTCCACGTTCCCGTTTCGTACCATGGATGGGGCAGGGACCTCGACGCTGAAGTCCGCCACCTCGTAGACGATCGAAGTAGCCCAAATGCTGCAAGACTTGCTCCATCGAGATCTGGCTGCGCAAGTAGGCGAAATCGATCGAGCCGTTTGTGCTTTCACTTGATGGCGTTGCTTGCTTGACGAATGGTTGCCGCGGTGGGACGATATCGGTTGAGGCTGGAGTGACCGGTTCTCCGACTGGGGTTTCCCCTGTTTTACGGCCTTCGGCCTCTGTTTTGTTTTCGTCTACCTTCTGCTGCTGATCGCAGCTTCCGTCGCGACTTTGAGCAGCTCGTTTAGCATCAAACGGTTTCCCACTTGTCCAGATACCGAACACCTGGTGCACAAGTTTCTTCATGCAGTGTCCCAGCGCCACGTCACCTCTCCGCCCGCGCTGCTTCAACCGTGCATAGAGGGCTTTCACCGCCGGGTTGAAAGTGACGGCAGACATAGCGCTCATCCACAAGCATTTGCGAACCAGGTCGTTTCCCTTCCGTGACATTCGCATCACCGTCGGGAGCGGATTGCCGGCGCGATCAACACCGGATGTCTTTTCTTCAGGAAACACACCAAAGAAACTGGTCAAATGACTGGCCGTTGGAAAGCGATCGATGGAGCCAATTTTGGCGGCAAGAACGGCGGCAGTTCGTTCGCCGATTCCTTTAATCGTGGCGATCTGCCGTGCCCGCTTGTCCGGTAGCTCTCGAAAGGCATGAATCAATAGTTTTTGCAGCCTTTTTTCCGTGTTGAGCGATGCTTGTAGCGCACGGACCGACTCACGTACAACTTCTTCCATGACAGGTCCGCCCATGGCCGCCACTGAGTGCTTAGCCGCTAAATGGATTCGCTCCGCCTTCTTAGCTCGCAGAAACCGTATACTGGTCAGTGAGTCCAGTCGAGCTTTGGCGATCCGTTGGGCTGTAGGATATTTCTCTAACAAGCAGAGCACCCAACGAACCTGCAGATCATTTTGCAGCGTTGCCAATTCAGGAAAGACCCGACTCAACAGATTGTGTAAGCGGTTTACTTCACGGGTAGATTGCTTCACTTGAAACTCAAGGCGACTGGCGGCGTCCTGTAACGCCAGCAATTGCGAGCTGTCCACAGCAGACTCTTTCGGTCGCTCGACGATGGCAAAACGTGCACAAGCACGACTATCTGTCGCGTCCGCTTTTCGTTTGGGAAAATGAACTTCGCGATAACGCTTATTTTGCAACGGCTGGCCAACCGAAATAGTCTTTGGCCAAGGAAGACGATTCAGGAAAGTCAACAAATTCGTCGCGTACTGACTGGCCGAATCAACACGGATGTGAAAGTGAACGTTGCCATCCTGCTCAGCCAATTTGCGCAAAACGGCTTCCAATTGTTGGTAGCCGTCTTGGCACTCAAGAAACTCCAAGGGTTTGGTTGCCAGCTGGCGGTCCTCCCGCAAAAACGTGGCATGATGTCCATAGCGAGCGGTATCAAGACCGACACCAATCGCAACCGCTTCCGATGATAAGGTCGACGACATTTTCAAGTGCTCCCTGCTTGCAGATTGCGCTGCAGTTTCGGCAGTCGTGAGCTTCCTCCGAGAATCCTTTGATGGCGGTAGCCTTGTGATCAGCCGGTCAAAGCCGTAAGAAGTAACAAAGTCTCAATCAAAGGTCGGAGGGATCATGCTCGGACTAAAGGTCAAAGCCTTACGCAGATGAACCAGATCTCCTCACAACTTCCACAACCGATCAGTCTGCCATGACGTCTCGGTTGGGTCAAAACTCAGTCATACAACGCTGCCGAGGAGTTTCACGCCGACGCATCTGCTTTGCCGGGCAAACGGCAGATGAGTTCGTTGTCTGAGCCATACGCTTCAATAGTCAATTGCAATCCAGCATCATCAAAACGTTGAAAGATGGAAGATACCTTCGCAACTACCTCGGCATCGTCTCCGGCGAGTCCTCCATTGAATAAGTAGTCTGGTCTGCTGTCGGATGCTGGGTAGCCCTCGAAATCCGCGGTCTCGGAATCTACATGTAACGTCTTCGCACCGTTGTATCCAGAAGTGTATATCCAAACTTTCGCATTCGGGAACTCTTCTTTAAGGAGTCTCTCAGCCAATTTCAGGTCCACTGGGAAAGAAATCGTGGAATACACGTTGTTCGAGTCGGGCAGTCTGCTACTCATCGAGTCGTCGCTTGGGGCTTTGGCACGTAAGAGAATAGATTATATCACTCACGCGATACTCCCAAATCCGCGTCGGATTCATCGTCCTACGCTGCCGAGGAGATTCACTCCGACGCAGATTAGAGCCGATGGTTTCTGCGGGCGGTTGACGTGTCCTCGGAACGAATCAGCGGAAATGCAGGCGGTGTCATGTGTGTCCGGACACCTCTGAGGTTAGAGCCGAGAGCTAGTCCGCGTCATGTGTGTCCAACCTCCTTCACGAAAAACGGCCGCGAATTGCAGTCGGTCGAACTGACCGCCGCAGTTGTGCGGCAGGACGTGGCTCCGAGCGGCGCCGGAACTGTTCAGCCACAAGGACGTTCGCACACGATGATCCACTCCCATGTTCTGTACCGCGGCGGACGCGGTGTCCGCAGCCCGGCAGACGGCCTGCCCCGTTGGCCCGATGAGCGCTAGACAGAAACGGCCTATCACGTAGCGAGAGCCGTGACCACGAAGCTACAATACGACTTACGGAAATCAAACTCCTGCGCGTTAGGCTGCAACTTGGCTGCCTACAGGTGATCGACGGAAACTTCCAATAACCAAGCTATCCCTTCTGGGATTCGCTCGTTAGTTTCTTTCAAATTAAACCCGGCAACCGATGAACCCAAAACTCGATCCGGTGGATGACATCGTTGCCTACAACCGTGCGGCATGGGACAGTCTAGTTCGAAAGAATGACCGCTGGACGATTCCTGTTTCATCGGAAGAGATGCAGCGTGCCCGCAATGATGACTGGCGGATCTTTCTCGTGCCCGAGAAGCCCATTCCTCGTGAGTGGTTTCCCGATTTCCGCGCGAGTTCCATCAAAGTTCTTTGCCTTGCCGGTAGCGGAGGCCAACAGGCTCCAATCCTCGCGGCGGCCGGAGCCATTGTTACCGTGCTTGACAATTCGCCAGCTCAACTATCTCAAGACCAACTCGTGGCCGACCGTGAAGGCTTGGCAATAGACCTGGCGCAAGGCGACATGGCTGACCTTTCGGTGTTCGAAAACGACTCTTTCGACTTGATTGTTCATCCCTGTTCTAACTGCTTCGTTCCCAATGTACTGCCGGTCTGGAAGGAAGCGGCACGAGTCATGAAGCCCGGAGCCAACTTGCTTTCAGGAATCGTCAATCCGATTGTTTATCTGTTCGACGATCAACTGATGGAAAAAGGCGAATTCAAAGTCTGTCACAAAATCCCGTATTCTGATCTTACTGGTCTTTCGCCCGAGCAGAGGCAGGCGCGGCTTGACGACGAACAGCCGTTCTTGTTCGGACATTCACTGGCAGATCAGGTTGGCGGTCAGATCGACGCAGGTCTAGCGATCACGGGGTTGTTTGAATCCCGCTGGTCGGAATGGCCGATTTCCGAATACATCCCCACGTACATTGCAACGAAAGCCACGAAGCTTACTTGAATTGCGTAGCTGGAATTCGCTGTCGCCAAACAGGAACTCTGTGTCACGAAATTGCGGGATAACGATGCAACGGAGTCGCCGTGAGTTGCCCTGGAAGGTGATACTTCTCGCCTCATTTCAGTACTAACTCGACACGTCGGACCAGGCTCCCGATTCAGCGCTTCGGAATACTGCTTCGATGACTTTCATGTTGTTGACAGCATCTTCGATCGGAGTTGGGACCGGCGTGTCGTTCAAGATGGCCTGCGAAAAAAGATCGCCTTGAATGGTATACTGATCGCAAATATCCAGCGCGAATTCTTCTATCTGTTCATTGTGTTCATGCCACATTTTACACGGTTTGTCAGGCGGCGCGTTAAACGGTATCTCGATTTCCACTCTG